>CANGYO010000001.1 GCA_947458095.1 Vampirovibrionales bacterium
GCGGCTTTGGCTTGAGTCATTTCTTTTTGACGCACTTTTTCTACAGCAAGTTGACGTAAGGCTAAAGGATAAGTCATAAATAAGGGATTCTCCAACTAAACAAATACCCCTTTATTATAGCCTATTTTACCTATCTTTTACTATAGAACGAGTACTTCTCAACAAATATAATGTTTATCTAGATTGGGATGATCAAGATAACAATCACTTTTATCTCTCTCGCTCTGGTCGAAAAAACCTATCTGCTGCAGAAGGCAGAATTAAAACTTATAAAGATGGTTCAACACTCGTGCAATTACGATTTGCCCCAACTTTATTGGAGCAAATCGCGGTGTATATCTGCTTTATAGGAGGCATTACCCTATTTGTTTTACTCTCACCACGTGGGTTTTTACCCGTCTTATTTTTTTCAGGGGTTTTCTGCAGTTTTTCTTTCATATTTTCACACGGTGGGGTGAATCATCTTAAACAAAGATGTAAAGAAGCCATCCCGCTGACGAATGTAATCGACTTAATGATGCCACTTTCGGAAGACGAAATGCGTTTATACGAAAATTTACGCCCGTTCCATTGGGTTAAAGGGCATGTTGTTCGAAAGCTTACACAAAACGAAACAGAGGCTTCCGAATAGGAGTCTCTGTTCGTTGCTTAAATATCAGATGTTTAGTCTTCTTCAGCAGGAGGCGACAACTCACCCAAGGCATAACGGGTAAAACGACGAATGGTTACCGTACCGCCTAAAGAACCGCTCAGATCTTCGATCAATTGAGCAATCGTTTTGCTGCTGTCTTTCACATAGGCTTGAGACAATAAAACACGGGTCGCTAAGTTCTTTTCCACACGACCTTCCACGATTTTGCCACGCATGGCTTCAGGCTTTTTCTGAATGTCTTCTTTACCGAGTTCAATGCGGATTTCATTTTCCACTTCTTCAGCAGGCACTTCACTACGAGAGACAAACTCAGGGGCAAAGGCGGCAATTTGCATCGCCATGTCTTTGGTGAAGGTTGTGAAGGTTTCATTTGAAAGCGACGCCGCATTTTCACAAGCCGTTTCAATCAAGACGCCGATCTTACCGCCTGCGTGAATGTAGGCATGAACATAACCATTGGCAGACGGCGTGTAACGCACAAAGCGAGCCACTTTCATGTTTTCACGAACAGCGGTGATGACATCGGTAAACAATTCTTTCAAAGGGCGACCGTTATAGTCGACTTGCATAAAGGCATCGACATCGGCGTAATCTTGAGCGATCACGACTTTTTGAGCCCCTTCAACCAAGCTCAAAAACTTTTCGTTATTGCCAGTGAAATCGGTTTCGCAGTTGACTTCAACCAAAGCACCAATGCCGTTTTCTAAAACAGCGGCGACTTTGCCTTCGGCTGCGGCACGAGAGGCTTTCTTTTCAGCGGTGGCGGCTCCCTTTTGGCGGAGGATTTCAACCGCTTTTTGCTTGTCACCTTCGGCATCGACGAGGGCTTGACGGACATCCATCATACCAGCACCTGTTTGTTCACGGAGTTCTTTAATCGATTGCATAGATACGGACATCATAAATAGGTTCCTTTATAAGGCTTCAATTGAAGCGGGTTAATAATGGTATAAATAATTAGGGACAAAATCAAAAGAAGAGGCATTGACACTTTGATAGATGCCAAACGCCTCTTCGTAATTATAAACTAAACGCCAGCTTCTTCACCTGCGACTTCTTCAGAAGCAACAGGAGCATCCGCAGAAACCGCTGCTTTAGGCGCCTCTTTTGCAGGAGCTTTATTCGCTTCTTTCGCAACAGCTAAGGCGTTTTCACGCTCGGTGTTGCCTTCAAGAATGGCATCTGCCAAGCGACCGACAATTAAGCGAATGGATTTCAAGGCATCGTCGTTACCGGGGATGTTGTAATCGCTCAAGGTAGGATCCGCATTGGTATCCACCAAAGACACAATCGGCACCCCTGCTTTACGAGCTTCCGTCACGGCATTGAGTTCATGTTTCACATCAACCACAACGACCAAACCAGGTTCGCCACGCATATTTTTGAGTCCGCCTAAGCTACGACGCAATTTAGCAAGTGTACGGTTGACAACCGCCAATTCTTTTTTGTTCATGCGTTCAAAGTGACCGTTGGCTTCAAGCTCTTCCAATTCACGAAGGCGTTGAATACGTCCACGAATCACAGTGGCATTGGTGAGCGTTCCACCCAGCCAACGCTTGTTGATGTACAAGGCTCCGACACGATCGGCTTCTTCAGCGACAATATCAGCGGCTTGTTTTTTAGTGCCGACAAAAACGACTTTCTTGCCTGAAGCCGCAACGGCTTTGACGACTTCATAGGCTTGTTCAAATAAAGGCACGGTTTTCGTTAAATCAATAATGTAAATACCGTTGCGTTTGCCCCAAATATAAGGCTTCATTTTAGGGTTCCAACGCTTGGTTTGGTGACCAAAGTGGACGCCTGCTTCCATCAATTCTTCTAGTGTAATCACTGGCATGGGATGAACTCCATTGTGTTAAAGGTTAAATAATAAAGTGGGAAAGCAAGACTTTTAGGAAAGGGGCTTTGTTTTTAATCGTTTACAAACGCCAGAGTTCAGAAACGATTTTCACAACAATAACAAAAAAGGGTTAAAACAATTCACGCCCTAAAAGCCTTGCGAGCGTTTACGGATTTAGTCGTAAACGTAAGGTAGAATCGCAGCGGCTCTGGCTCGTTTAATCGCTTTGGTGAGACGACGTTGGTAAAACGCACTCACGCCCGTGATGCGACGAGGCAAAATCTTGCCACGGTCTGTTAAAAAACGACGCAGTAAGTTGGCGTCTTTATAGTCAATATAGTAGATTTTGTTTGCTTGAAAGTAGCAACGCTTTTTGGGACGATCTGCCATCATGGGTGAGATCTTCCTTTCCTATTCACTGTGATAAACGGTACTGCTGTCGTCACAGGCGACTCGGGTACAATAGACGAAACCGACTTTTGTAAGCAATACTCTTTCAGTTTAAGCAAAACATACTCACAATGCAAGCGGTCTATTCTGCTTTTTTCTTCTTTTTGAGTTCAAGCCCAAGTATTTTTTGTGGATAGTCTAAATCTTGAATAGACTTTTGAACGTCCAAGTTACCACCTTTTATTTCAGCAGAAATTTTTTCATAATTGGCTTGATTCTGTAAATTGACGGCATCAAGCTTTTTATCCATGGCATCAAACCGTGAATCGATACTCCACGTAAAAATACCCCATATCACGGTTATAATAGCAATAAGTATGGCGACAAAATTAACCCAATCTTGAAAATTGTTAAACTGTTTACGAAAAACATCTTTAAACCATATCAATCCTGTAGGGCTTTGAGCTTCTTGAAACGTAGGATGATTTATAATATTGCTTTGCGTAGCGGCAGTGGTATCTTGATTACTCATATCGAATCCCTAATTTCTGTTTTAAATCTTCACTCAAACAGTTGAAATAGATTTCATTCTTCTTGCGACGTAACTGTTGAAAATAAGCAAGTAAAACATCTTCTTGAGAAACAGCCAAAGCCAGTTCTTTAGAAACAGATAAATCTAACAATATCTTTTGACCTGTTTCTGTTTGATTTTGTTCGATAGATATTTGGGCATCATAAGCATTTTGTTCATCATCGAAAACTTCTGAATTCAATGAAAGTGAGATCGAACGGATCGGCATTCCCTTAAATTCAAATCCTTTGACATCAGGGATAGAAAGAGATTGATGAAGCTCAAGATTTTCATTTAAACCATAGTGGGCAGGTAAGTGGTTTAAACTCCGCACAATCGCCTTGGTTAGTTTTTTAATCGGCATATGTGCTTGAACGACCTCAAAGGACTCATGGAATCGTGCTACTAAATCATCAAAACCTTTATATTTTTGCTTGCTTACCCAATTCAAAGAAAAATTATTTTTACCCACAAAATAGCAATATTCCTTTGAGACAGACCATAATTGTATTTTATTGGGAGACCCTTTGGTGATTTCTGAAGAGGCATTTCCCTCATTTAAGATAAGTTGGAACTCATAATCGTACAATTTGATTTCGGTTTGTTCAAGTTGACGAGGATATTTATTTTGCAACGCTTTAATAATTTTGGAACAGTCCATTTCAGAAGCCAATGGCTCCCAATGAATAGCGATAATGAGTTCTGTAACAGTAGGGTAATTAGAATGAAGCGTTTCCATAACGGTTGTTCTCCTACCTCATATTATTACAGGTATATAAGATGTTGACAAGCGTATTTTAAAAGATACTTGGGAAACAGTAATGCCATTTAAACGATTGCATTCTATCTTATGTCCTCATTGTCGCTCAGATTCTGGATGTGCTTATGGTCGTCTGTGTAAACCTAGCACATCGGCGAGTCTAGCTTTTAAATGGCTGATTGCGTTATAAAAGGTTGAATCAAGAGCTGAACAGAGGGGGTTTGATGCGTCGCCTCATATAAGGCTTGGGGCGTCAACGCCTTAAAGGCTTTGCTCAACGTCACCGCTTGGGTTTCAGAAAGTGCCACAGGTTTAGGCACTTGAGCGTCTTTATACTGCTTCAAGATATCAAAGCCATTACCGCCTTCGGCTAAATAGGTATTCATAGTCACCCGATACGTTTTAGATGCATCCAGCGGAAGCCCTGTATACGCATCCAAGACCGCTTGGACTCGCTTACCAACCGCTGCCTTGGGATTCACCACCGCCAGCACGCCCGAAAAATGTAGATAGCCTCCCCAATTGGGTTCTGTGTCGACTTGGCTAAAGCCTTTTTCAATCACGGCTTGGAGTTGAGCCTTGCTCAAGGTCAGCGTCACTAGGGCATTGTCAAAGGGCAATATCTGTAAAATGTCTCGTTGCGTTAATAGACTGGGGGTGATGATGCGGTTGCCTCGAATGCCTCCGCTGTTGAGCAGGACGACATCCGTTTTAAGGTAACGGCGTAGGATTTCGGCGATTTGTTGAGCGGTGGAACTATACACCCCTCGAATCGCTTCTTGGTTCACATTCCACGTCACGGGAAGCGTTCCGACGACTTCGTCCAAACGAGCTAAGCGTTCCGACGTTTTTTCAAGGACTTTGGCTTCAAAGGTCTGATCTTCAGGAAAATCTGTAGGGGTTAAGGCGGTGACTTCATAATGCCATTCCGCAATGGGTGTTCTTCTCTTCAACATGAACCCATAATACTCTTCAATAGGATTAAAATTTAGTTGTAAATGCCCCACCGTGCGAGCATCGCTGTCGAGTTTGATAATCGGCACGCCGTTAATCACCTGTAAAAGCTGGTGATGGTCATGTCCACCCAAAATGACATCAATGTTCGGCACGCTTTGGGCAAGGCGTCTGTCTTCAGCGATATTGAGGTGCGTCAAGGCAATGACAGCATCAGGCTTTTCGGTTTTTATCCATTGAGGCAAAAGGGTCTTGGCTGTTTCAATGGGATCTTTAATCGTGACATAGCCTGCGATAGTATTGAGTTGAGTCGTTTCAGTCGTCAACAAACCAAAAACCAAGATTCGCTTGCCTGCTTGTTCAAGGATGGTGTACGGCTTGATTTGGCTTGGCGAGAGCGTCGTATTCGGCAACACCTGTACATTGGCCGCCAACCACGGAAATTGAGACGCCTTTAAGGCATTGGCTAAGCCTTTTTCACCAAAATCAAATTCGTGATTGCCGAGGGTCGCCACTTTAATGCCTAAGGCGTTTAAGCCGTGCACCATGTGTAACCCTTTAGTGAGTTGACTGTCGCTAGAAGGAGACAATAAATCACCTGCGAATAGGACCTCGGTTTTGGGGAAGCGTTCGTGCAAGCGATTCAAATAGGTGGACAAACGACTTAAAGAGCCTGTTTTGCCTGTGGGGTAAGGCTTCCATTCATAAACATCGTTAATGGCGACAAGGTTGACACACGTTTGAGGAGCAGGGCAATGAAACTTAGGGGTTGTTTCTACTGCCAAAGCGGAGGGAAGAGTCGTACTTACCAATAAGAAGCAAAGCGTTATGGTGAACAAGATTTTTTTAAGCATGGGGGGGTTGTCCTTCAGATATATAGTACCCGCTATATAAAACGGTCTATGGTCTCTTCGTTGTCGCTACGATTTTTTGTTTGGTTATGTAGGTCTCAACTACACGCCCGCACAAAAAAATCTAGGCTCCTAGAATAGCCTCATAGCCTGTTTCATCTATCGAATACTATATTACTCTTATACTACCATGAAAATACTACCATGAAAAACAGACAAAAAAAAGGATGATCTTAAAATCATCCTGAGTGAATAGGGTAATGATATAGGGTCAAATCAAAAAATAAATCATTTATTTGATATGCCCTTATTGTATCAGCTTCATTCAAAATGTGAGTCATTTATATGTTGATTAACCTAGAAGATGACTAAATTGTTACATTTGCCTTTTAACTAAAAGGCTTTAAAAAACCTTAAAAACCTTGCGAATAAAGAAAATAGCCCCATTGCCAATGGGTATTTTACACCCTTGTAATAGAGGGCTTGGCCTGTAACAAAACAGGTGTTCCCTGACGTCGGATGCGTCCATTGAAAAGTAAACGAACCCTTCTCTGCTCGAGTATGAAACGCCACAACATCCACATACCATCCCCTTCCTAAGGGGAGTAAGCAGGGCATCCACCCACGCACGGCAAGGACTTGACGCTCTAAAACCTCAAGGGGAGCCTCGGGATTTAAGATCACTTGTGTAATTTGCTCCAATCGATGATGAGACGCCCCCCAGACCTCTTGTTCTCTGGCACTATGATGGTAGGCTTCTAAGCCTTTTTCTTCAATATCCGCCAAAACGCTTTCAACAAGTAGTGGAAGCTCGTACAAGGTAAGGTTTTGCAAGTCTAAGCCTGACATCCCCGCCTCAATGGGTACCACGTGTTGTGCCAAAATTTTACCTTCATCCACGCAAGGTACCACTTGATGTAAGGTTAATCCGCTTTGGACTTCCCCTGCTAATACGCAAGCGATATAAGGATTCACCCCTCGGTGAGCGGGCAATAAGGACGGATGCACGTTCCACACCTTAATTGGTGCCAAGGCTTCAAGTGTATGTGCCGTTAAAATCTCGCCCCACGACGCCAAAAGTAACACATCGGGCTTTACCAAGGCTTTCAAATGATCCATCACAACGGACGCCTGAATACCATGGGGGCATTGAATAAAAGAAATGCCCGCTTCATGCCATTGGGGCATGGCGTGTTCTTGAACGCTCGTGAGTATTGCCACAATTTGGATGCGTTCGGCTTGATGAGCCAAAAGCAAGGGCTTCATCAAGGCATGAAGCATCCGACCTTTTCCAACCACACAAAGTTTCAAGCCGTCTTCCTTACTGATGCCTTAAGTACTTGGAGCCTAAGGACTCGCAGGGGGAGGGGGCGTTCCTGCCATGGCATCTGATGCCATTGTAGCAGAAGAAGCCGCTTCGGTGTTTGATGTGGTGGTTTGATCACTACTGAGGAAAATATCCAATGTTAAGGTCAAAATCAACGGCGTATTGGCTTTTTTGGTAGAGCTTAAGGAAGAGATCGACGGAAGGGCAGGAAGTCCAGACGTTACACTAGGGGATACGCCTGAAGCAGAAGCCGTCACCGTGCTTGAACTCGACGGTTTTGAAGTTGTGGCTCCTGACACAATGGCTTCTGGCACATTTCTAAATAATAAGACACTCGGGGCTTCTGTATCCACCTTAAATTCCAAACCTTTAATGCCCACCAAAGGCGAATGAATCGCTAATTTTCTGACAAAATTAACAAGTCCCACATAGGATCCACGTACATCAATTTTATAGGTATATTGTTCGGCAGGCACGTCCAACTTAAGTTGCTCTAATTCAGGGACGGGAAAAGGGGTCAGTTCTGGACTAAAGATATTTTTAGTCGCCCCTGCTTGAGCAGGAGCTGTTGTGGATGTCCCCGTCGCCGCAGGTGACGTTTCACTAAGCACCTGTTCCACATGAAAAATAGAAACGTCATGATGCGGTGCAGGCAGATTAAGCGGATCTGCACTAAGCCCTTCTAAGTCTTTCAAAAAATTAAAGATTTTCACAGAAGTAATTTCACCAGGTAAAATACGGAGTAGATCCGTCGTATTTTGCTCGGCTTCACCTTTGAGTTGAACCAATAACACATCGAGGGCTTCTTTTTCCTTAAGCTCTTGTTGTTTTGTGGCAATGTCTTTTTCAATTTGGGTCGCCGAAGCAAGTACAGACGCAAACAAGACATTAAACGCAATCACTAAAACGACGACAATACCCGCAATGCCTACCAAAACCTCAGGGGTTTGCATGACCTTTGGGAAGGCGGGATGATTAGGACCAAAGACGTTACTCGTTGTTTTTCGCATAATTTAAACCTCTATTAAGCGCTATTAATGACTTGCTGGGGCGGGACTTGCCGGCGGTGCTGGCGCAGGAGTGGCCGCCGCAGGAGTGGCTTCTTCTGCAGTGGGGTCTGTTCCTGCTTGAGCCTGCCATTTATAGTATATATCTGTACTATTCACCTTGTCTAAGCCACCTATAGATCCTTCTGTAGGCGTCGGTGTCGTCGTAGGCTTAAAAGGGATTAAAGACGGTATAATGTTTAAAGAGTTGGGTTCTACATTGGAATAGGCTAATTTGTCTGCTAAAAACGTCGGTTGTATTTTTTCAAAATACCCTGCAATTTCTTGCCCGTTTTGACTACCCCCTTCTAAACGTAAAAAACTTTTACCATTTACACATTGTAAAGTAATCGAATTAATCCATAATGTGTCGGGTAAATTTTTTTGTACCGTTGTCAACCATTTCACAATGCTGACATTAAAATCACTGTAACGTTTCAACCAAAGTGCCTTGGCATGCGCTTCAGGCGAAACATCGGGTGCTTTGTGGTTCGCAATTTTTTTAGTGACTTCATCTAGACTTAGTGTTTTACCAATGTTCATTGCTGAAAGTACACCATAGGCGACAATAACCAATGCCAAGACCAAAACATTCGTCGCAATCGCAAAAGGTAGTATCTTGGTACGGTAATCTGCCACCATCACTTCGATTTGACGTTCTTTGGGAAGCAAGTTTAAACTTTCAAATGATGCCAGTTCCTTAAACATCGACGCCCCTAAGGCTTCAACCGTACAAGGATACAAAGGCTTTTTCGCCCCTAAAGAAGCGATGGTTTCATGGTTTTGCTCAACCAACACCACTTCATCAAACTGTGCAAAGGCCGTTGCCAGTAATTCGGCAGGCACTTTAGAATTATTATGCACCACAATCGCTTCTTTACAGTCGTGAAGCAAATCGCTTAAGCCTTCAATGTCTTGCTGTAAATCATTCACAATATCAGACGAATCAATGTTTTGAGCCGAGATAGGGGCTTCAATTAAACTGGTGATATGCGCCCCTTCCAAGACCAATGTGGTGAAATTACTTTCATTTAAAATAGAAAGCAATCGTTTTTGACCGTCATTGGCAAGCGTGCCTGTACTAATCAATCCTTTCAAAAGAGCCGTTACATTACTTTCAACGGAACAAAGATTTATTTTCAACTGATTTAAAATAGACAGCATTTCAGTCAAAGCCGAAAGGGGATACGCTGTATATACACAGTATTCGTTTTCAGCGTCTTCCACATTTAAAAACAACCAATCTAAGGTCGGGGCTTCACGTTTAAATAAGACGGAACGTTCCGCTTCACTGACTAAAATGTTATGTAAGTCGCGTTCATGCATACCAGGAGGCAGGCCGAGCATACGTGTATAAAAACTAGACAGCATTAAGGTCACTGGCAAATTGGGTGGAATACTCAGTTCTTGGAATAAGGATTGAACACTTTCCATGAAGTTGTCAGGCACTAAAATAGCTCGAGTCGCCAAATCAACACTGGTAATAGGAATATACCCAGCATTAATAATTTGACCAGATTGTGTGTTAATCCACACCAATTCAAGCCTTGAAAAATCGGATGAAAACGCCAAGGACACAACACCATTTTGGGGAGCAGCTAAAATCATCATAGGGGGCTTTTATTCCTCTTTCTCAAAAAATGTAATGGTTTTACATGTTTTATGCTTTCTCTCTATTTACTATACGCTACACTGCCCGCAATACTTTAAGGCGTACCGTAAAAATCACTTACATGAAGGAACGTTTTGCGAGAATCATCAAACACACCGTCATTGCCTTGCAACGCATTTCCCCTCATTCCCATCGTGTGTTTTCAACACCAACCCCACCATCTAATGGAAGCTTTACAAAAAAAGACTTGCCTTTCAATTCGACTGTGCTAACATAACATTGCGGAACGCCTTAAATGCTTTGGTGTGTTTTAAACACTTATTAGACTAAACATTGATCGCCTTTCGATGCGGCTTAGGCTGCGAACTGTATGCGGAAAAGACGGTGGCTAAACCCCACTTTCGACCTAAACCACGGATGCTTTCTTAAGTTCCCTTGTGTTTTGACTGATGACCGAGCATTTCCCCATTGCGGTTACCCCCTTGTGAAATAATACAAGGCACAATTGAATCCACGGTAAAGAGCTGTTTGGTCATTCAACGGTAGCGGCGATGCTATACACGGAGCGTTTAAGTTTAGCAAGTACGGAGATTCCACCCTCATGAGAGACTGGAAGAATAAAAACACGTTGGCTTGTTTAGTATTGGCTTTATTGATTGCTTCTCATTGGAACGTCCTTGTCTGCGACGCCCAAGAACAAGTCCCTTCGTTGCCCAGCAACGAAAAATTGACCCTTTTGCCTACAAAAGCAAAAGCATTGATCGCAAACTTGCCCTTAATGAAAGATGTCGCCTTTGCTGAAGGCATGGCGTCAGGTGACACCTTTAAGTCTAGTAAGCCTGCGGAAACTTCGGTTAAAACAACCACTCAAGTGGTTTCCTTAGAACGCAGTGCCAAAGAAGAACGTCAAGAACAACTCGATCTTGTCGTGACACGGCACTTGCAAGCCGTGCCTGACAAAATCGTGCTAAACACGATGTTTGCCAAAGAACTACCGTATTCCTTGCGGACGGTTTACAATAAGCAACTCGAAGAAGCAGGCTTCTATATTAATGAGCAAGAAGTCTTTCGCTTTCGTTCACGATTGGGCTTTTTAACGCCTTACTTGCGTTCTAAGCAAGTGGCGGATCGCTTGAGTAGCGTTGCCAAATCACCCCTTCGCTTTCAGGATGTTCACTTAGAACGTCAAGCCGAAGGCGATTACAAGCTCATGATTGGTAAGCATCTGCTTACGGTGGTGGATGAATCCACGGCTGTTGCGGCTCACATGCCCTTAGATACCCTCGCTAAATTGTGGATGAAACAGCTCCGCACCGCACTGGGTGAAAAGCCTGTACCCGCCCCTTCGATGTTTGATTTAAAAGCATCAGGACGCTTCATCGCCAAAGGTGTGGCATCTTGGTACGGACCAGGGTTTCACGGTCGTAAATCGGCGGATGGGTCTCGTTTTAACATGCACCACATGACCGCTGCCCATAAAACCTTGCCGTTTGGCACGAAAGTCAAAGTCATTAACGAGCGTAACGGCAAAAGCTGTGTGGTTCGCATCACGGATCGAGGGCCGTATAGCCATCATCGTGTGATTGATTTGTCTAAAGCGGCGGCTCAAGCGATTGGGGCGGTGTCTTCAGGCGTGGCGAAAGTCCGCCTCGAAGTCTTGAATTAGATTATTTTTCAACTAAAAAGCCCTCTTTTCTTTATGCAAGGAGGGCTTTTTGCTTACTGGATTTACGTCAGCATCAACTGCTCTAGGACTAAGACAGGGTTGTCGTCCCCACTTTTCAGGCGAAACTCCACTTCAAGTAAACGACGCTTCAACGCCTCAAGATTCGCCAGACTCAAACCACGCACCTTCTCTAAATCCTTTTGAATAGGGAAGACCTTCTTCCCCTCAACTTGAGCCATCTCTTCCAATGACTGCCCCACCGCCAACCCACGCTTGATGCGGTAATAATAGTTCACCCGACTCGACAATAAGGCGAGAAACTTAATCGGAGCATCGCTCACCAACAACGCATTGAGATCGTGCATGCTCCGATGCGTCAAGCGTTTTTGCAACCACGCATCCACCACGCTAAAGGTTTGGGCATCTAGCACACTAAAGCTTCGCACATGGTGGGCTTCAATGACTTGAGCATTCGTAAAGGCATGGAGCTTTTCACATTCATTCACCAAAGGACGCAAGTCATTGCCCATGAACTCCACCAATAAAAAAGCGGCGTCTCGACTCAAGCGAATATCGAGGTACTGGCATTCTTCCATAAGAAAATGTACGGCTTTTTCAGCGTCCCAAAAGGCGGGCGTATCAAACAAGTGAAGCACGCTTGCTTTATGAGATTTTATCCACTTGCCTAATTTCATGCGAACATCCAGCTTCGACGTCAAAAAAATGATGTCCTTCTGCTCCGCTTGAGCCTCCAACGCCTCAATGAGTTCAGGCACACGCCCCTTGTCGTCTTCTTTGAGATCATACAACCCCTGCCAGTGATGCACTTCCACCACAGGCAAGCCGCCCAAGGCAAAAAAGCTGGTGTTCAAGGTTTCCAACAACTGCGAAAAACTCGGATCGTCCAAGACATGATGCGTCAACGCACCCAACTCGCTATTGACGACCTGCTTCCGCAAAGCCCTAAACGCCCGTTCCTTGCGGTATTCATCCGTGCCGTAAAACACATGAATCGCCATACTTAAAACGCCAATTTCCAAAGCACAAAATGCCCTTGCAATTTTTGGCTAAATTGCTTGAGATTTTGAAGGGTCACGGTGGCGTCTTTCACCACATTTTGAAGCACTTCCTTCGTAATCGGATTGGTTTTGTCATTCGTCACCTGATTCGCTTTCACGAGCAAGGTATTCAGCTCGCTTAAGGTGACTTCCATTTTCGTGGTGAGCGTTTCGGCTTCGAGCTTGGTTTTCGCCAAAGTCGCCACATTATTCACGTTGTCTAACGCCAAGTTGGCTTTTTTCAGTGTCTGCCCCAGTTCAGGCGAACTAATCAAGGCTTGAGCCTGCAAGACGGTTTGACGCAAATCGGTGATGAGTCCCTTGAAATCGTCTTTCAGCATAGGGTCGTTCACCAAAATGTTGATATTGTTCATCAAGCGGTTCAGCGATTTACTCAACGTCGCCACCGATTGCACCATGCTGTGAATGTCTTGTTTCAAGGTTTTGAGCAAGCTTTGTGTGGTCGAAACCAATTCCGTCGTTTGCCCAGAGAGCAATTTCACGTTTTCAATAATTTGTTGAATATGCACAATGGTTTCAGCATCCAACAGCGCATTGATTTTGTCGTTGGTTTCTTTCAACGCTTCAGCAGATGCGATCGACGCTTGCAAGAATTTTTTGAGTCGTAACGGCGTTTCCACCGTAAAATAAGTACCACTCGCAGGCAACGACTGAGGCGACCATTCCGCATCATACGAATCAATCCGCAAGGCAAGCCCCTCTTTAGAAGGCTTCATAAAGTAAAACGGCACTTCAGGCAATAAAATCCCTGGCCGTGTAATGCGAAAATACAGACGTTTACCCAAGTAAAACTTCTTTTTGTTCAACGGCGTTTCAGGAGGTGCCTGCAAGGCTTCCACCTTTTCAACCGTGCCAATATCCACCCAGCCTTCTTTCATGCGAAGCTCCAAGTTCCACGGCAAGGGATGCTTAGGCACATTATACGCCGTTTCCACATCCGTCCACTGTAGGTGAGGCGGTGTAATCTCAAGGAGCTTTTCGCTAATCAAGCCCGATTGCTCAATCGACAACACCGACGCCTTGGGGATGGGATTGTCTTTGCTGGCGAGGCGAAACTGCACGTCGACATCAAACTTGTTTTTGTCGAACTGCGGGATGATTTTTTCCACATAGCCGACTTGGGTTCCCATGAGTTGCACGGGTGCGCCTTCACGCAAACCGTCGACATCGGGGAAGGAGACGCTATAGGCGAGGCCTTGTTGGAACTCACGGCTTTTGAGCCAATACACGGTGCCAAATAAAACGCCCAAGCTGAGCAAGGTGAAGAGTCCTACTTTAACGGCATTGCTTTTTGAAAAAGACACGTCTAACGCTCCTTGTGGATGATTGTCTCTTATCTTACCTCAAAGAACGTTTTTGCACAATTTTATTGTTTTGGGTGAACGTGGATTGTGGCTTGAAAGGCTTACGACTTTATGCTAGCCTAATGAAAACCTGAACTAAAAGGGTTGCTAATAAGCAACACCCCCATTCTGTAACGAAAGGAGGTGAGGCAAAATGGATCATATAGAACATCTTTCGATGTTACTAATTATCCTCCTTCTAGTGTGGAAACGTTAGGAGGATAGCTTTCAAAGGAGTTCTCAAGCCTCGCAAGCTTGGGGACTCCCCCTTTTTATATTGTGGCAAATGTCGTGAGCTTTGTCAAGGGGGCGGTTCTATTCTTCCTCCTGATTTGGGGAGGGCAACCGCCTTAGCGTTTCACCTTATTGCGGATCGCCGCCCCAATTTGGAAGAGCAAGTACCCTTGAATGAGGTGTTGCAGGATGTACACGAGGTAAAACCGCTCCCCCATTTTAGTGGCGACGGTTTTAATAGCGTTTTGAATAGGTTCAACTTTATATAATATAAGTGGGAAGCTAGCACTCAAACTAGTCCACAATGGATCCCAAAAACAATTGCCTCTATAGTAAAGAAACCCAAAACAGACCACTATGAAAAACCAAAGTAGCGGAAGCATTGCACTTAGTCCATACGCTGATGTCCACAAGTAAAAGGTGTTCCAGCTAAACCATTTGTTTTGATAGAACTGATGCCAAAAGTGAAAGTCGTTAGACAATTGAGCATCTCCTGCATCTAAGGCACTGACTTTTAAATAGCCGTAGGATTCTATTTTTTCGAGGGTGTCCGTGGTATTAAGTTTTTTAAAAGCTCGAAACTTTAGCCAAAACGGGAGAAACTTGAAACATTCAAGTGCTTTTTCAGAATCCCATTTGCAGAGGTAAAATCCCATGCCTGCGACGTAACTACCGCCTGTAATGGAAACCTGTTGCATGGCAACCTTTGTAAAGACGACGTTTTTGCCGTAAAAGCCACATTCTTTAAAGTGAACCGTCACCTTTGATTCTTTTTTGAGATTACGCACTTTAATACAGATACCACTACTATCCACTTCTATATTTTCAAATTGAACGTTGCCTGTACTTTCTTCTAAGCAATTTTCCAAGTCTACAACAAGCGAACGTTTATCTGACTCAAAACTCGTGTCTTTTATGATAATCTCGCCGTTTAATTCATTTGGTACAATTCCTAAATAATCGTGCGTGGTGGCGTGGTCAAAATTAAGTTGAGCATTTTCTAAAATTATTTCTTTAAAAGAAGTGTGCTTTTCGAAGGTGGTGTCTGCGAAATACGCTAAGCCTGAAAAGGAGGCCTTGTAAAAATCCGCCTTTCTTGAGAAGGTGGTGTTTATGAAATACGCTATGTCTGAAAAGGTGGCCCGCCAAAAATACGCATTACGTTTGAAGGCGGTGTTTGTGAAATCCGCTATGCCTGAAAAGGTGGTACACCTGAAATCCGCCCTTCTTGAGAAGTTGGTGTGTGTGAAATCCACCTCGCTTGTGAAGGTGGTGTTTGTGAAATACGCTATGCCTGAAAAGGTGGTGTGTGTGAAATACGCATTACGTGTGAAAATTGTTTTGGTTCCGAAATCACAAGCAATAAACTCTTTTTCAAAAGTGGCACTCTTGCTATTGAAGGTAAAAGGACATTCTAGGGTGTCCCAAATACCATCATCTGTTTCTATGGGCTTTTTTTCAATACCACACGCAAGTAACAATTCAGCCAAGTTAAAGTCTACTTTGACTTGGCAGTTTTCAAGGTCTAATACGCCTGAATCGAGGGCTTGACGTAACAGCTCTTCAAGGTCTTTTTTTGTGCTAATCACACATTCAATTTGGCGTTCTTTGACGTTCACAGGGTCGTCCTTCTTGCGTTGGGGGTGGGTTTCCCCTAGTCTAGCATGAAAACGCTGTCCCTTGGTTCTGTCCCCCCTCCTAATTTTAGGAGGGGGTTAGGGGGCGGTTAAACCCTAGACTCCGTTTGTGGTTTAACCTCACCCTCGAACGTCCTTCAGACGTTCTCTTCCCTCTCCTAAAATTAGGAGAGGGGACAAGAAAAAGCTGTAAGCCAATAATAAGAAACACCCCCATTCTGTAACAGAAAGGAGGTGAGCTAAAATGGATACTCGTGAAGGACTAATCTTCTTGATTATCTACCTATTAGTCTTAAAACTAAGCTAATAGGCTAGCATGGAGTCTTCAAGTCTCGAACACTTGGGGACTCCCCCTTTTTTGTATTGTGGCAAATCCCGCACACTTTGTCAAGGGGTTTGGCTTTACTCCCTCCATTTTAAGGGGAGGGTTGGGGTGGGGAGTAATGTGTCACGCTGGGTTTTCAAAATCCCCCCCTCTCCCTAGCCCTCTCCTCAAGGAGAGGGAACAAGACACAAAATCGCCCCTCTAGTCAAAAAATCGTGTTTTCAGTAAACTAAAGCTCTAAACCTAATAAAAAAGGACACCCCCACAAATGAACACCCCCACTCGCTACGCCTTTATCTCCGTCTGGGACAAAACCCACATCGTCGAACTGGCCACCGCCTTGCAAGCCAAGTTCGGCTTTGGCCTCATCGCCACGGGTGGATCTCGTAAAACACTGGAAGAGGCTGGCTTAAACGTCGTGGATCTCTCCACCGTCACAGGCTTTGACGAAATCCTAGAAGGGCGGGTGAAAAGCCTTCACCCCACCGTGTTTGCGGGCATTCTCGCCAAGCGTGACAAGGCCGATCACATGAAAGAGGTCACCTTTAAAATTGATGTCGTCGCCGTGAATTTGTATCCCTTTGAACTCGGTTTGGCTCAATCGCAAACGGCGGAAAGCCCCAACGCCATGGTGGAACTCATCGATATTGGTGGGTCTTCGCTCATTCGAGCCGCGGCGAAAAACCATGCAGATGTCGCCGTCGTGTCAAGTCCTGATCAATACGAAGCACTCATTGCCGATTTAACTGTGAACGGTGGGCAAACGTCGCTAGGCTTGCGTAAACGCCTCGCACTCGCTGCGTTTCAGCGGTCTTCGACCTATGACAACGCCATTAGTGGCTGGTTGTCGAGCCAAATCCTCGCCGAAGCCTTGGGCGACAAGGCTGAAGCCCTCGAGTTCCCCACGACGATGAACCTGACCTTGCACAACATTCAAAGCCTGCGTTATGGCGAAAATCCGCACCAAGCGGCGGCGTTATTTGCCATTCGTCCTGATGAAGTGGATTTTCACGTCTTGCACGGCAAGCCCTTGTCGTACAACAATATCGTGGATATGGAAGCGGCGTGGAACCTGATTTGCGAATTTGATGATGAGCCCGCGGCGGCGATTATCAAGCATAATCAGCCCTGTGGCGTGGCGGTTGGGGCGACTTTAGCCAAAGCGTACCAGCGTGCCTTGGATTGTGATCCGTTGTCTGCTTTTGGGGGCGTGGTCGTGCTAAACCGTGCGGTGGACGAATCTACCGCGAAAGCGATGGTGGATATTTTCACCGAAGTCATTCTCGCGCCGAGCTTTAGCGAAGAGGCTTTGGCGATTTTGCAAGCCAAGAAAAACCTACGTTTGGTCACTCGCCCATGGGTGACGCCTGAATCGGGCAAGCATCCTGCGGAAACCCGTGATGGTCTGTATTTAAAGCAGGTGAGTCCGAATTTGGTGTTGGTGCAAGAACAGCAGTTCGCCAAAGCTGAAGCGGTCATGGCCAAAGAGTTGAAGGTGATTTCCAAGAAAAAGCCCACCGAAGACCAGTTGAGGGATGCCGCCTTTGCGTGGAAAGTGGCGAAGCATTTGAAGTCCAACGCCATTGTCGTAGCCAAAGACGGTCAGGCGTGGGGGCTTTCAGGCGGTCAAACCAGTCGTGTCGGTGCGGTTGAGCAAGCCTTGGCTCAAGCCTGTGAAAACGCCAACGGAGCCGTTTTAGCGTCCGACGGCTTCTTCCCAGCGGTCGATAACATCCAGCTTGCGGCTCAAAACCGTGTGGCGTGTATCATTCAGCCCGCGGGTAGCATTAAGGATGCCGACGTGATTTCGGCGGTGAATCAATACGATATCGCCATGTTAGCGACCTCCGTTCGAGAATTTCGCCATTAACCTTCCCAAAGAGCAAAGCTCGTGTTGTATCTTCACGCTTTGACAATAAAAGGAGCTAGAAATGTCTTTAAACACCCTGAAAATCGGCATTGTCGGCTTGGGCAATATGTCGGGGGCGATTCTGAAAGGCTTGTTGAAGGCAGGGGTTTTGCCTGAAAACGTTGTAGGCATTGCGTCTTCACCCGAACGAGCGACCTTGCGTCAAGCCGAATACGACGTAAGCTGTACCACACTTGAGCTTGGCAAAGAGGCCCTTTCACAGGTGGATCTGCTCCTTTTAGGCGTGAAACCCTTTGTGATGCCCGCTGTTTTAGCCGATTTAGAAGGCATCACGCTGAAGGCGGAGGCTGTGGTGGTGTCTGTCGCAGCGGGTACGACCTTGGCGACGATAGGTGAGTCCTTGCCGAATACGGCGATTGTGCGAGCCATGCCGAATACGCCAGCCCTTGTGGGACAAGGGTTTACGGCAATGGCTCCGAATGCGTATGTGGGGGATGCTCAAAAAACGCTGGTGGCATCGGTGTTTGAAGCGGTGGGTAAGGCGGTGTGGCTCGAAGAGGGGCAGATCAACGCCTTTACAGGGCTTTTTGGTAGCGGCCCTGCGTATGTGTTCTACATCATGGAAGCCTTGGTAGAAGCGGGTTTAGCCGAAGGATTGCCCCCTGAATTGGTGGAAGCAGGCGTGCTTCAGCTGGTGAAAGGATCCGCCTTATTGCTGGAAACCCGTGCGACGACCGCATCTCAGCTAAAGGCGGAGGTCGTCACCCCTAACGGCACCACAGCGAAAGGCTTAGAGGCGTTGGCATCAGCGAAGGTGGATGTCGCCTTACAAGAGGCCGTCCATCAAGCGACACGTCGAGCAGAAGAGTTGTCGAAAAACGTGTAAAAAGGCGTTAATTTCCGACACACGAAAGTCGATTCTTGACACACGAAACCCTGTTTTCTGACACACGAAACCCGCCTTTCTGACACACGAAACCCGCCTTTCTGACACACGAAACGACGCCTTTTTCATCTAGTGAGGGCCCTCCTCGCTTCGAAGCTCCCACAACTCCTTATGGGCTTCTTTCTTAAAGTAGTGCATAAACGCATGTTCAATCATATCACTAAACGATAGATGCAAGACCTTGGCTTCTCGTTCAAGGATTTTCTTGAATTGAGGCGACACCCAAAGACCCATCCGCACCCGATCGCTTTTCGGACGCCCCACAATTTTCGGAGGCCTTTCATAGGTCTCTGAACGCTCCATCGCTTGGTCGGCTTCTTCCATCACCGCAAACCACGCTTCCAATTTGTCCATAAAATGCTCTTCTGATTCAGTGCGGGATCCGCCTGTGGTGGTGAAAAAGTTAAAAAGTGCATGCGACGTGACGAAGCAACCTCGTCGCATGTCGTAACGGGTGCGTAAGCCGATGCGAGGGTCGTCGTCTCCACGATAGAGTTTCATTTCGGGGTCTCCTTTGGTTTTTTTTGGGGGGGATGCCTTATGTTCCCCCTCCTAATTTTAGGAGAGGGGACACAGGCTACTATCCTAAGCATGACAACTATTTACGCCATTGCATAGTGCGTAAAACCCACTATTTTCCACACGGCAATGTAACAATTTAAAACGCCGATCAAACATAGCAAAGATCAAGGGCTTGATCTTCACCTGATCTGATCGTACGATCCGATCGCCTTATCAGAGGCGTTTTTTCGACACAGAAAGAATGTCCCTATAAAGCACGGAGTCCCCCACAATGAAAAGCCCCGAAACCCTCATGTTATTACACCAAGACGACACACTAAGCTTGCACTTAGGCGATGTGCTAGAAACCCTAGCCAGCTTGCCCCAAGAAAGTGTCGATCTTATTTTTGCCGACCCCCCCTACAACTTGAGCAACGACGGCTTTACCTGCCACGCAGGCAAACGAGTCAGCGTCAACAAAGGGGTGTGGGACAAAAGCAACGGCGTGCAAGCCGATTTCGATTTTCACCGTGCGTGGATTTCCGCCTGTTACCGAGTGCTAAAACCCAACGGTAGCCTATGGATTAGTGGCACCTACCATTCCATTTACGCTTGCGGATTCGCCCTACAACTCGACGGCTGGCATGTGATTAACGATGTCGCATGGTTCAAGCCCAACGCCGCCCCGAACTTGAGTTGCCGTATGTTTACCGCCAGCCATGAAACGCTGATTTGGGCGAGAAAAAGCAAAACCGCCAAGCACACGTTTAACTATGACTTGATGAAAAACGGCATGTGGCATGAAGACGATTTCATTAAAAAGCCTGAAAAACAAATGCGAAGCGTGTGGGCAAGTGGCACGCCCAAACCCCACGAAAAAGCCTTTGGTAAGCACCCCACCCAAAAGCCCGAACTGCTGTTAAGACGCATTGTAATTGCCAGTAGCTTACAAGGTGACGTGGTGCTAGACCCCTTTTGTGGGAGCGGTACAACAGGCGTAGTCGCCTTACAACACGGACGCAACTTCATTGGCATTGACCAAAACCGTGAGTATTTGGAAGGGATTGCCATTCGCCGTTTAAAACACATTCAAGAACAAGTGCAAGCGTGTATAATAAAGGAACAGTTAGAGTCCTTGTATGCACTGGATGCCTATATAGATGAGTCTTCAATTCAACTTAGCTTATGCGGAATCTTATAATAGTGAAACGCAACGTGTTAGACGTATGTCTGAAAAATGGCTGGTGGAAGAATCATATTGCCCTGCGTGTGGGGGACGTTTGGCGGAATATCCCAATAATAAACCTGTGCGAGATACGTATTGTGAAGATTGTGGTGAAAAATACGAGCTAAAATCTAAAAAAAGTAGTGAAAAAGGACTTTTAAAGCTTCCTGAAAAAATTGTGGATGGGGCGTATGCCACGATGATGCAAGATATGGAAGCCCAAACGACTCCCAATTTATTATTTTTACAATACTTAAGTGGCTATACGGTGGCGTCTTTACTGGTGATTCCTAAGCAGTTTTTCGTGCCTGCTTTAATTGAAAAGCGTAACCCTTTATCCAAGACGGCACGACGTGCAGGCTGGGTGGGTTGTAATATCCTACTAGAACCCATTCCACAAGTGGGACGGATTCCCATTATTCAAAACAAAGTATTTGAACCGAAGGATAAGGTTATTTCTATTTTTCAGAAAACCTTATTTTTACGACATCAACAAAAACTTGAAGCTAAAGGCTGGTTGCTGGATGTGATGCGGTGTGTGGAACTCATCGGCAAAGAAGAGTTTACGTTGCAAGATATTTATCAACATGAAGCGATGCTGAAAGACTTACATCCCGACAATAATAATGTGCAAGCGAAGATACGGCAACAATTGCAAGTCTTGCGAGACGCAGGCTTCTTGGCGTTTGTGGGTCGTGGGGTGTATCGGGTGGTGTAAATGCCGTCCCCTCTCCTAATTTTAGGAGAGGGAAGAGAACGTCTGAAAGACGTTCGAGGGGGAGCTTAGACTCACCACGGGCATCTAGGGTTTAACCGCCCCCTAACACCCTCCTAAAATCAGGAGGGGGGACAAAGCCAATTGGGTTTCGTCATTGCGAGCGTAGCGTGGCAATCTGTCAAGACGTCGCAGGTGGGGGAACAGATTGCTTCGTTGCACTCGCAATAACGGTGTTTTTTATCACTTTGCGTAGAGTCTCCTCAAGGAGAGGGAACAGAGCCGAAGCACTTGACAAAGCGTGCAACATTTGACACAATATAAAAAGGGAGAGTCCCCAAGTCGGTAAACTTGAGAACTCTTTTTCGCTATCCTCCTAGAGTTTTGTCACTAGAAGGAGGATAATTAACAGCGACATAAGTTTCTGAAGTTCATCCATTTTAGCTCACCTCCTTTCTGTTACAGAACGGGGGTGTTGCTTATTAGCAACCCTTTAAAGGTTTTTATTAGACTAGCACAAAGCCTTAGCAGGTTCAAGCCAGATACGGCAACAATGGCAAGTCTTGCTTGAATCCGCCTGATGCTTTTTTGTGAAAGGATGCCCTCTTTGATTCCACGCACCGACATCCAAAAACAGCTCAACGACGTGGGCATTACGCAGTGGGGCGTTCTCACCACCGATGCCCTCAAAAACGAAGCCCAACGCCTGACGGCGTGGCTGGAGGCTGGGCATCACGCCGACATGGACTGGATGCCTCGTCACGCCGAAAAACGGGTGTCTCCGTCTGATTTGTGGGAAGGCGTGCAAAGTGTCGTGGTGGTGGCCGTCAACTACTTCCCTGGTTGGGAAGCAGGGCAAGGCGACGATCTGAAAATCGCTCGCTACGCCCTAGGCAAGGACTATCACAAGGTGATTCGTCGTAAGCTTGGCAAGGTTTTAAAGGCGTTACAGGCGGAACATGAGGGCTTAGAGGGTCGTCCCTTTGTGGATTCGGCGCCTTTGCTTGAAAAGGCGTTAGCCGTTCAAGCAGGCTTGGGCTGGCAAGGCAAGCATAGTCTTTTAATCACGAAAGAAGCAGGGTCATGGGTGATGCTTGGGGCGTTGTTCCTCAATCAAGCCGTTGATGCCTATACCAGTCCCCACGAAAACACGCTGGAATCGGGGCATTGTGGGACCTGTACGCGGTGCATCACGGCTTGCCCCACGGAGGCGATCGTCTCGCCCACGGTCGTCGACAGCCGTCGGTGCATCGCCTATTGGACGATTGAAAATGGAGATGATGCTTTGCCTGATTTTATCCAAGACAACCAGCAGGATTGGGGCTTTGGATGCGACATTTGCCAAGATGTCTGCCCATGGAACCTGAAGTTTTCTAACGTGACTGAGGAGCCTGCCTTTGCCCCTCGGGCGGTGTTGGCACATCCGAATCGGGCGTATTTTCAGAGTTTGAGTGAAGCCGCTTTTGCTCAAGCCTTTGAAAATAGTCCCTTGCGTCGCACGGGCTTGAGGCGGATCCAGCGGAATATCATGCTTTAGAGAATCGCCTTGTCCCCTCTCCTAATTTTAGGAGAGGGAAGAGAACGTCGTTAGACGTTCGAGGGTGAGGTTAAACCTTAGACTCCGTTTGTGGGTTTAACCGCCCCCTAGCCCCCTCCTAAAATTAGGAGGGGGGACAAAACAAAAGCTACATTTGGATATTTCCCATAAAAGCTAAACACCCCCAATCTAATAGAAAGGAGGTGAGCTAAATGGATAATAGTCAACAAGTGTTGATTTTAATGATTATCCTCCTTCTAGCGACAAAAACTAGGAGGATAGCATAAAGGAGTTCTCAAGCTTTTACGCTTGGGGACTCCCCCTTTTTATATTGTGGCAAATGTAGAAGCCTTTGTCAAGAGGGCGGCTGGTTTATAGTACCCCTGTTTGTAGACCTTGTTTATACTTGAAAGCCTTGCGATTTTATGCTAGCTTATAAAAAACCTTAAAAGGGTTGCTAATAAGCAACACCCCCAATCTAACAGAAAGGAGGTGAAGCAAAATGGATCATATAGAACATCTTTCGATGTTACTAATTATCCTCCTTCTAGTGACGAAACTCTAGGAGGATAGCTGAACGGAGTTCTCAAGCTTTTACGCTTGGGGACTCCCCCTTTTTATATTGTGGCAAATGTAGAAGCTTTTGTCAAGATCTCGCCATCAATTACACATCATGCAAAAACTGTATTTTTAAGCTCACACGTTAAAAATCCGTTGAAACGTTTCTATAATAGTAGGCATCACTAAAATGAGGAAGCCCCTGCTATGTCCACCAATACTATTAGCCCTCCCAGAACCGAAACCGTAAGCCCACGAGGCATCCCCTTACTAGAAAACGTCCCCACGTCACTAGACGCCTTGGCAGACTATATTTATAGCCACGCCCCCAAACTCACCCAAAAACAGCAAGTGCTTTTGGTGGAAGGCGGTTCGCAATACGGCGCCTTAAATCAATTCACCCAAAACCTCAACGAAGCCTTTCGCTTACGAGGTCACGCCACCGCACAGCTTAACCTGCATGACAATCCCCACGCCAACCAAGAACTCGACGGCATTCTTAAGAACTTTAAACCCAGTATGCTATTTAGCCTTAATGCCATCCATGAAGCGGTCGAATTAAGCAACCGAAAGACGCTTGGGCAACATCTCAAAGTGCCTAGCCTGTCGTGGTTTGCGGATCACCCCTTGATTCAGTGGCCTCGTATCGTTGAGGTGGACTATCCTGAAAAAATAAATGCTCATTTTGCGATTGAAGGCTTTCGAAATACCCAGCATCGTGTGGTGAAGCATCCGCTTAAAGCCTTTAATACGACGCTTCCCGGTGTAGGCTTTCCGTCCTTTGAAACGCAAAAACCGTTTAAAGAACGGACGATTTCACTTTTGGTGCCGTGTAGCTTTACCCCCTTTCAAGAAAAGCTAGAATCGCTCAAATTCCCCAAATTTCCTGCCTTTGAAGCCCTTTGCAAAGAAGCGATCGACTACCTCATCGCATCACCTGAACATCCTGCCGATACCTTCTTGCTCGACGGGCTAGAACGCCTTGGTGTGGATCCTAAGGCGGTTCACCCTTATCAGTATCCCCGCCTCATGGCGTGGATCAATCACAGTGCGGAAATGTACTGGCGAGAAAACTTTTTAAGACAAGCGAAAAACATTCCGCTGACCTTGTGCGGTAATGGCTGGGAAAAGGCCTCCTTTTTGTCGGACAAATGGACGCTATTGGCGCCGCCTAAAACGGGGACATCCGTGGCGTTGTATGGCGACACTCAAGCCGTTTGGCACATTTTCCCGATGTATCCTGAAAGTGGGCATGACCGCATTGATAACGCTACGGCGAATGGAACCAATCTCATCACGGAGCCGAAAGAATGGCTCCAAGGCTATTACGGCAAGGCGTTGCAGTATATCGCTCAAGATTTATCGACGGTGGAAGAAACCTTGCAAAGCTATTTGAACGCTCCGCTAGCCGAGCGTGAGGCTCAAGCGAATTATGCCCAGCGTTTTACCTTAACGAACCGCACCTTCTTCAATAGTGTGATTGATATTGAAGATATTTTGGAGCGTTTTGCCTTGCGTCAAGCCTTGAGCGAGTATCCGAAAAGTGATTAGAATTAGGTCTTTTAGAAGATTCACCCACTTATACCAATTAAACGATTAAATAGCGTCTGGCGTCTTCGTTGTCGCTACTATTCTCGATGTGCTTATGTACGTTTTATGTACACCTCACACATCTGCGAGTCTAGGCTCCTAGAATCCGCCTATACGCTTTTCAATCGTTTAAATGGTATTACAAACTGTAACAAATCTGTTATATTAAAAAAAAGTGTTGCTTTCTGTATGTTTGGCATATAATTAAAATCTAATCAAGTGAATAATTGACTAGCCTCTTATGCTTGCTGGTTGATTCATTTGTAGGATGTCTTCAAAGGGTCATGGCGTTTTAGGGACGCTCAATTGTGGGGATGTCTGTATTTAGTAGTAGTTTTAAGCGACATGAAGGGCAAGATTATGCCGACGCTATCTCAGAAAAAGGGTTTTGTCAGTCAACTTACGGAAGATATTTCAACCGCTAACATTATTTTGCTAGTGGACTATCGTGGGCTTTCTGTGGCAGAAATGACGAATCTTCGTCGTGCGTTAAGTGCGGCGGATGTTAAAGTCAAAGTGGCGAAGAATACGCTGGTTAAGCGTGCTGCTTTGGGTACGGATATTGAAAAGCTCGCCCCTTACCTTAAAGGGCCTACGGGTCTTGTATTGGGGTATGGTGATGAAGTTTCTGCCGTTAAGGTGATTAAAGAATTCCTTAAAAAGAATAAAAAAGAAAACGAGCTTCGTGCCGCCTTCTTAGAAGGTAATGCAATGAATGCTGTGGGTGTGAACGAGCTTGCGACAATGCCTTCTAAGGAAGAGCTTCGTGGTAAGTTGCTCATGTGTATTGCAAGTCCTTTGATGGGCTTGGCGAATGCCTTGAGCCATAACCAAAGTGGCTTGGTTCGTTTGCTTGATCAACTTTCTACAATCAAGCAAGATGAAGAAGCGTAAGCTTTCTTTGTGTTGTGGGTTGTGATTCCCAAACTTAGGTGAATGCCTATTTTATTTGTTAGATTCTATGTTATATAAGTCGAAAGAGGTTCTTTCATTATGATGATGGCTGTTGAATTAGATTCCAAAACGTCTCAAGTTTTTGAGCAAATTAAAGAATTGAGCTTTTTACAAACTGCTCAGTTGGTAAAAGCATTTGAAGATGAGTTCGGCATTTCTGCTGCGGCTCCTGCTGCCGCTGCTGCTCCTGTGGCTGCTGCTGCGGTTGAAGCGGTTGAAGAGCAAACCGATTTCACCCTTGTTTTGTTGGACGCTGGTGCGACCAAAATTCAAGTGTTGAAGGAAGTTCGTGCGATTACAGGCTTGGGCTTGAAAGAAGCCAAAGATCTTGTAGACAGTACGCCTAAAACGGTTAAAGAAGGCTTGAAAAAAGAAGAAGCTGAAGAGTTGAAGAAGAAACTCGAAGAGCTTGGTGCGAAAATCGAGCTTAAGTAAGTATCTTAGGGCAAGTTTCCTTTGGGGAAGCTTGCCCTTCTTTGCATTTTTATCGTAACGCCTTTGGTGAGCGTTTCAGGAGCTTCATTTTAAATGATTTCGAATCGCTTTTTGCTGATATAATATAAAAGGTTTGAGGTGGCGAGAGGCCTCCTCAATTCGTGTATTTTTTAAAATGCTCCGCATGTATGAAGTAGAATAGCAAGGTTTTATTGCCAAAACCTTGTGCCATAGCTAAAGAGGGTTTGACATGACGGCTAAAAAGGTTCAGCGTTCAACGCTTCCTGGAATTGGTGACCTTCCCCTTGATCATATGCCTGATCTTGCGGAGATTCAAAAAAAGTCATTTCAATGGTTTCTTGAAAAAGGCTTAAAAGAAGAATTGCTTTCTTTTTCTCCTGTTAAGGATTACACAGGTCGCTTGGAATTGTATTTCTTGCCTGAATATCAATTCGACAAGCCTAAGTATTCAGTGGAAGATGCTCGACATAATGAAGCGACCTATTCCAAGCAATTGCGTATTAAAATGCGTTTGATTAACCGTGATACAGGTGAAATCAAGGAACAAGAAGCCTATATCGGCGAAGTTCCCATGATGACCGATCGTGGTACCTTTATTATCAACGGTGCGGAACGTGTTATTGTTTCGCAGTTGGTACGTTCACCCGGTATTTACTTCAAAAAAGAAACCGCCTTAAACGGTAAGCGTACCTTTAATGCGACCTTGATTCCCAACCGTGGGGCGTGGTTGAAGTTTGAAACCGATGTGAACGATGTAATTTACGTCAAGATCGACAAAAACCGTAAGATTCCTGCCACGGTCTTATTGCGTGCCTTGGGCTTGACCGAGCAAGACATGGAAGGGCGTTTGCGTCACTTTGAGTTCTTGCGTCGTACGCTGGACAAAGATTCCACCGAAACCATGGAAGAAGCCTTGATTGAAGTCTACAAAAAGCTTCGCCCAGGTGATCCGCCGAGTGTGAGTGGTGGTCGTCAATTGCTTGAGTCTCGCTTCTTTGATGACAAGCGTTATGACTTAGGTAAAGTCGGTCGCTATAAGATGAACAAAAAATTGGGCCTAAGTGTGCCTGACAACGTGCGTACCTTGACCATTGGCGATATTATCACCGCTGTCGATTACTTGATTAGTCTTCACTACGATGAAGGGGCGGTCGATGACATTGATCACCTCGGCAACCGTCGTATTCGTGCGGTAGGTGAACTCCTTCAAAACCAGTTTAGAGTAGGTCTTTCACGTTTGGAACGTATCGTGAAAGAACGTATGACCCTTCAAGACACCGAAACCTTGACGCCGAATAACTTGTTGAATCCCAAGCCTTTATTGGCGGCAATTCGTGAGTTCTTTGGGTCTTCACAGTTGTCTCAGTTTATGGATCAAACGAACCCCTTGGCTGAATTGACGCACAAGCGTCGTTTATCGGCTCTTGGGCCAGGTGGTTTGACTCGTGAGCGTGCAGGCTTTGCCGTTCGAGATATTCACCCGTCTCATTACGGACGGATTTGTCCTGTAGAAACGCCTGAAGGTCCAAACGCTGGATTGATCGGTAGCCTTTCTGCGTTTGCTCGAGTCAACGACTACGGATTCCTTGAAACACCTTATTTTGTTGTGAAAAACGGTGTCGTCACCAGTGATTTGGATTACTTGTCTGCGGATGAGGAAGATCGTTACCGCATCGCCCCTGGTGACTTGCGTCGTGATGTGGAAACAGGTGCCATTATCGGCAATGCTGTTCCTGTTCGCTACCGCAACGACTTCACTACGACTACGGCGGATACCGTTGATTATGTCGGTAGCTCACCGATTCAAATCGTTTCAGTCGGAACGTCTTTGATTCCTTTCCTAGAGCATGACGATGCCAACCGTGCCTTAATGGGTGCGAACATGCAACGTCAAGCGGTGCCTTTGGTTCGTACGCAACGAGCCGCTGTTGGAACAGGGCTTGAAAAGCGGGTCGCTCTCGATTCGGGCATGTGTATGAAAACCACGGTTGCTGGGACGGTTGAAAAAGTGACAGGCGTCTTTGTGGATGTGCGTGATGAAGAGACCAATAAGGTCATCCGTCATAAGATGATGAAATATGTCCGTTCAAACCAAGACACTTGTTTGAATCAAACGCCTATTGTTAGTGAAGGCGATGTCTTAAAATTGGGCGATGTTATTGCCGATGGAGCGTCCACCAAGGACGGTGAACTTGCTTTGGGTAAGAATGTTCTCGTGGCGTTTATGCCATGGGAAGGCTACAACTTTGAAGATGCGGTCTTGATTTCTGAACGCTTGGTTCAGGATGATATTTTCTCGTCCATTCACATCGAAAAGTTTGAAATCGATGCTCGTGCCACGAAGCTAGGGCCTGAAGAAATCACCCGTGAGCTCCCCAATGTGGG
Source organism: Vampirovibrionales bacterium (assembly GCA_947458095.1). GTDB lineage: Bacteria > Cyanobacteriota > Vampirovibrionia > Vampirovibrionales > JAJTHC01 > JAJTHC01. The sequence goes on from CANGYO010000001.1 coordinate 29,025, forward strand.
TGAGGATGCCTTGAAAAATCTTGATGAGCAAGGCATTATTCGTGTGGGTGCAAGGGTTTATGCCGATGATATTTTGGTCGGTAAAATTACCCCCAAAGGTGAAGCGGAACATCCCCCTGAAGAGAAGCTTTTGCGAGCCATTTTCGCTGAAAAAGCTCGGGATGTGAAGGACAATTCCTTGCGTGTGCCTCACGGAGAAGGCGGTCGTGTGGTGGATGTCAAAGTCTTTGAGCGTGAAAAAGGTGATGATCTCCCTCCTGGGGCCAATACCGTTGTTCGTGTATACTTGGCTCAGCGTCGTAAAGTCAGTGTCGGAGATAAAATGGCGGGTCGCCACGGTAACAAAGGGATTGTGTCCCGTATTTTGCCTGTGGAAGACATGCCGTTCTTGCCTGATGGTACGCCTGTTGATGTGGTCTTAAACCCGCTCGGCGTACCGTCTCGTATGAACGTGGGTCAAACGTATGAAACCATGTTGGGACTTGCGGCCTTTTTAAACGGCAAGTTGTATGAAGTGCCTCCCTTTGATGAGATGTATGGCGAAGAAGCGTCGCTTAAAGCTGTTCGTCAAGAGCTTGAAGAAGCCATTGAAGCGTCTGGCAAATCATGGATTTACCCCACAGGTAAGGCCACTTTGCTCGACGGCCGTACGGGTGAAGCCTTCCACAACCCTGTGGCACTTGGCTACATGTTCTTGATGAAGCTGGTTCACTTGGTGGATGACAAAATCCACGCCCGTTCGACAGGGCCTTACAGTCTTGTAACGCAACAGCCCTTGGGTGGTAAGGCTCAATTTGGTGGTCAGCGTTTCGGAGAAATGGAAGTGTGGGCGTTGGAAGCTTATGGCGCTGCTTACACCTTGCAAGAAATGTTGACGATTAAGTCCGATGATGTCACGGGTCGTAGCCGTGCGTATGAAGCCATCGTCAAAGGTGAAAACCTCACACGCCCTGGTATTCCTGAATCGTTTAAGGTTTTGGTGCGTGAACTTCAAAGTATCGGCTTAGATCTTTCGGTCGTCAAAAAAGATGAAAACGATCGAGAAGTTGAAGTCGATCTCATGTCGGATGAATCTGCCGCTAAAAAAGCCCTGAAACAGCGTGTGATCATCCCCAATGACACGGAGTTGTTGAACTTTTTCGCTGAATAGCCAATGAATCCCCTTGAGCGGACTTAAATTCACTTAAGGGGAGCCTCATGCTTTAATCCCGCTTAAATATATCGTCTTAATGGTTGCTGGCAAACGCCATTCATCCATGAACAATCGGAGGAACGCCCCCTTGGTTAGCACAAATATCGATCACTTTGACTATATTCGCATCGGCATTGCATCGCCGACCCGCATTTTAGACTTGTCTCATGGCGAAGTTCTAAAGCCTGAAACCATTAACTACCGTACTTTAAAGCCTGAAATGGGCGGTCTCTTCTGCGAACGCATTTTTGGGCCAACGAAAGACTGGGAATGCTATTGCGGAAAATACAAACGTGTGCGTCATAGAGGCATTATTTGTGAGCGTTGTGGCGTTGAAGTCACCGAAGCCCGTGTGCGTCGTGTGCGTATGGGTCACGTTCAGTTGGCAGCCCCTGTTAGCCATATTTGGTTCTTGAAAGGCATCCCCAGTTATATGGGGCTTTTGTTGGACACGCCCTTGAAAGATTTAGAGCAGATCATCTACTTTAATGCGTACGTTGTCTTAGATGCGGGTAATACCGAACTCACCTACGGGCAACTCTTGAGCGAAGAAGAGTATGATAAGCTGTTGGACGACAATGAAGATGCTCAGTTTGAAGTAGGTATCGGGGCAGAAGCCATTAAAGTCATGTTGCAAAACATTGATTTAGTGGAACTCGTCAACGAATTGCGTGGGCAAGTCGACACCCTAGGGGCAACCGCCAGCCAAAAGAAAACCAAGCTCATGAAACGCTTGCGTTTGGCTGAACTGTTAATGGGCAGTAAGACTGATCCGAGCTGGATGGTCATGGATGCGTTGCCTGTGACACCACCAGATCTTCGTCCGATGGTGCAGTTAGATGGTGGACGCTTTGCGACATCCGACTTAAATGACTTGTACCGCCGTGTCATCAACCGTAATAATCGCTTGGCTCGCTTGATTGACATGGGCGCACCTGAAATCATCATCCGCAACGAAAAACGCATGTTGCAAGAATCGGTGGATGCCTTGATTGACAACGGTCGTCGTGGACGAACGGTTGTTGGTCCAAACAATCGTCCCTTGAAATCGTTGTCTAACATCATTGAAGGGAAGCAAGGTCGTTTCCGTCAAAACTTGTTAGGTAAACGTGTGGATTATTCAGGGCGTTCCGTTATTGTGGTTGGGCCTAAATTGAACTTGCACCAGTGCGGATTGCCTAAAGAAATGGCGATTGAACTGTTTAAGCCCTTTGTGATCAATAAATTGATTGAAGGTGGGGAATGCCAAAACATTAAATCCGCCAAGAAAAAAATCGAACGTGGTGAGACCATTGTGTGGGATGTCTTGGAAGAGCTGATTAAGGGGCATCCTGTCCTACTCAACCGAGCACCGACCCTGCACCGTTTGGGGATTCAAGCCTTTGAACCTGTCTTGGTAGACGGTCGAGCGATTCAGTTGCATCCCTTGGTCTGTATGGCGTTTAACGCCGACTTTGACGGTGACCAAATGGCTGTTCACATTCCTTTGTCTTTAGAAGCTCAAGCGGAAGCCCGCATGTTAATGCTAGCGACCAATAACGTCTTGCTTCCTGCGACAGGCAAACCTGCGATCACCCCAACGCAAGACATGGTTTTGGGTCTGTACTACTTGACCTTGGACAACCCCAACTCCAATAAGGGTGAAGGGATGCGTTTCTTCAGTTTTGACGATGCCTTGGCTGCTTTTGAAGCAGGCGTGCTTCACATTCATGCCCGTATTGCGGTCAGAGATTCCGACGGCACGATGATTGACACGACGGTCGGACGCATTATTTTCAATAAAACCGTGCGTCAAGCCCTCGCTCAAGTTTAGCGATCCATAGGCAAGCCTCTTTAAAAGGCTTGCCTGCTCTTCATCCTTCTTAATACCATTTTTTAATTCAATGAAAGAGGTTTTGCGATATGACAACCCTGCAAAGCAAGAAAAAAACCGAGTTCTATAATAAAATCATGAATAAAAAAGAGCTGGGCAAGCTCATTTTAGGCGTATATAACGAACATGGTGGTGCCAAAGCAGGCAACCTCGCTAACTTGCTCAAAAACTTAGGCTTTCGTTATGCGACTTTAGCAGGTGTGACGATTTCCATTGAAGATTTAGACGTGCCTGCCGTGAAAAAAGAGTTGATGCAAAAAGCGGAAGATGAGATTAGTCAATCTCGTCAACGTTACTTGCGAGGCGAAATCACCGAAGTAGAACGCTACACGAAAGTTATCGACACATGGGCGGAAACGAACGAAACCTTGACCAAAGCGGTCGTCGACAATTTCGACAAGTTGAACTCCATTTACATGATGGCGTTCTCAGGCGCTCGTGGTAACTTGTCACAAGTTCGTCAGCTGGTGGGGATGCGTGGTTTGATGGCGGATTCTCAAGGGCAGATTATCGACGTTCCCATTAAAACCAATTTCCGTGAAGGCTTAAGCGTAACCGAATACATTATTTCAAGCTACGGAGCCAGAAAAGGCTTGGTAGATACGGCTCTTAAAACCGCCGACTCGGGTTACTTAACGCGTCGCTTGGTGGATGTGGCGCAAGATGTCATCATCACCGAAGAAGATTGTGGCACCCAAAAAGGCGTGTGGATGCGTTCCATTAGCGACGGTAGTTCCGTTGTGGTAACCCTTGAAGATCGTATCGTCTCAAGAGCGTCTGCGGTTGATGTCGTGCATCCTGAAACAGGGGAAGTCTTGGTGCAAGCTGGGCAAGTAATGACCGAAGCCATTGCGGAAGCCATTAACGAAGCAGGGATTGAAGCGATTTTGGTTCGTTCAGGTCTGACTTGCGAAACCAATTTCGGGATCTGCCAAAAATGCTATGGTTGGTCGCTCACCACCAATAAGTTGGTGGATCAAGGTGAATCGATCGGGATTATGGCAGCGCAATCCATCGGCGAACCTGGTACTCAGTTGACCATGCGTACCTTCCACACAGGGGGTGTATTTAGTGGTGGCGTCTCTCGTGAGATCGTCAAAGCCAAAGCCAGCGGTAAAGTGAAAGTTGAAGTGCCTGTTCGGGACTTCCGTACACGTCATGGGGACGTGGTGGATATTGCGACTCGTGATGGTCAACTGGTGATTGAAAACCCCAAGGGCAAAGACGAGGTCTATACGGTTCCCTTTGGAGCGACCTTGTTTGTACATAAAAAAGGGACTGCGGTTGAAGCAGGGCAAGCCATTTTTGAGTTTGATCCCAGTTCGGCTCGTGGTAACATGAACCGCTTGACTGAAAAAGCGACCAAAGATATTACGGCGGATTTAAGCGGTAAAGTGCGTTATGAAGACTTTGATGCCGATGAAAAGCGAGATCGTCAAGGTAACATTTCACGCACCGCCAACCGTAGCGGTACGATTTGGGTCTTGGGTGGGGATGTTTACAACTTACCCGCTGGTTCAGATCTTAAAGTGCAAGACGCTCAAAGCGTTTTTGAAGATGATGTGTTGGCTGAAACCATGCTACAAAGTGAGTATGGTGGAGAAGTCCGCCTGCCTGAAGATTTAGTCACGGTTGAAGCGAACATCAATAACGAAGATGTCAAAGTCATCGAAAATGGTAAGGAATTGACGGTTGTGATTGCCTCTGTCAGTCCTGCCAATGCCACCTTTGTTCAAACGAAAAAAGAAATGTTGTGGCAAGTCGTGGGTGATACGGATGATGTGGAAGAAACCTACATTATTAAAGCACCTCAAGGCACCACTGTTGAAAACGGCAGTATCATAGCAGAACTCGTCGATGATAGCGTTTCTGTGCCGACTAGCGGTGAAATCCGCTATGAAGGCGTAGAAGTCGACGAGCAACAAATCGTCACCAAAGCGGGCAAAGTCCTCTTCATTCCTGAAGAGATTCACCAAGTGTCGAAAGATATTTCGCTCAAAGCCCCTGGTTTGGATTCAGGCATGTTTGTCAAAGCAGGCACAGAACTCGTTAACGGTATTTATGCCCGTATTGACGGGGTCGTGAACTTTGTGGAAGAAAATGATATTATCCATGAAGTGATTGTACGCCCCGGTGAACTGTATCGTGTGGATGAAGTCAAAGACTTGCAAGTCGATGACGGCACGATTATTGAAGTCGGTGATGAAGTGGCGCCTGGTATTGCGGCAACGGTTCGTAGTTTGGTCACCATTACCTATCAAATCGATGATGCCGAAGATAGCTTCAATCCTGATACAGATGACACCTCTTCGCTGGAATATGCGGAAGTCTTGATTCGTCCTGTTTATGAGTACGAAGTCGCTCCTCGTGACGTGAACATTGAGTTCATGTCGACTGAAGAAGAGCATATTCGTGTGATTCCTGTGACACAGTTGCAAGCCACTGATGGAGCCAAGCTTCGTTCTGTCGAAGGCACGTCTTTATTGCGTACCAGCCTTGTGCTTCAAATGGGAGGCTTCATGTCTCGCCTAAAAGGGGTGACGGAATTGCAATCCTTAACCGAAGAAGAGCAAGAATTGAAAGTGGTTGTGTTAGAACATATCACCATTCGTCACAACAATAGTTCTGAAACGGTTCGTGCCAATGCGACCAAAACCATGTTGTTGGTTGAACATGGCGAAATTATTGAGAAAAACGGATCCGTGGTTAAGTCACAAGTTTTGGCGACGACCAACGGAACGATTTTACTGCCGAAAGATGCCGATGCTCGTGAAGTGCGTCGTTTATTGTTGGTGTCTCAAAAGCACTTGAAGGAACAGACCTTAGCAGGCGATGTCATCGTCAAAGTGGGCGACTTCATTCGTGTTGGGCAAGCCTTAGACAATAAAGGCACGCTGTCGATTGATTCGGCGCAAGTGGAAGCCGTCGACGGCAAAACCGTTACCCTCCACATCGGACGCCCTTACTTGATTAGTCCCGGTACGCAGTTGCAGGCTGAAAATTACGGCTTGTCTCAACAAGGCGATTTGATTGCCACCTTGATCTTTGAACGTCAAAAAACAGGGGATATTGTTCAGGGTCTTCCTAAAGTTGAAGAACTCTTGGAAGGTCGTAAGCCTAAAGAAATTGCGGTTTTGGCACCTTTTAATGCCAAAATTGAAATTGTGTGGGACGAAGAAGTGCCTCATGTGTACCTTGTGGATGATGAAGCAGGTCGTGTGGAAGTCTCGATTCCTTTGGGAGCAAACCTCTTGGTGGAAGACGCTCAACGCATCAAAGCAGGTGAGCAAGTCACTGATGGTTCGATTAATCCGCATGAACTTTTGGAGATTTCAGGGGTTGAAGCGGTTAGCCAATTCTTGGTTGAAGAAGTACAACGGGTCTATCGTTCGCAAGGCGTTGAAATTGCCGACAAGCACTTGGAAATCATTGTGCGTCAAATGACTCGCAAGGTTCGTATTGATGAAAGTGGCGATACCTTCTTGTTGGGTGGCGAATTGGTGGATATGAAAGTCCTCAATGAAGCCAATCGTCAAGCGGAAGAAGCAGGACAACGTCCTGCCGCTTACTCTCCTGTTTTACTGGGGATTACCAAAGCCAGCTTGAACACGGAAAGTTTCATCTCCGCTGCTTCGTTCCAAGAAACGACACGGGTCTTAACGGAAGCCGCTGTTGAAGGACGTATCGACCTCTTGCGTGGACTGAAAGAAAACGTCATTATCGGACGCCTCATCCCCGCAGGTACTGGCTTCCCACGCTTTAAGGATCAGCGTCGTGAGCTTGAGCAAGACGATTCGGCTAACCTCAAATCCAACGCTCGTAAGCCTTCTGCGATTTTAGAAGAAATCGAAAGCATGTTCGGTTCGCCTGATGTGGAAAGTTTCAGCGATTTCTTGCTGGATGATAGCTTTGCCTCTTCGATGGGCATGGGCATCGAAACGGAAGAAGAGTTTGATGATTTAGCCGCTAACATCGCCGATGATGACCTGATTGGTTAGTTATTTATAGATATTAAAGGGATTCTTCCTTGCTTTGCCAAGGAATGAATCCCTTTTTAGAAGGAATAGAAGACCGTGCTTTCAAAAAGCAAAGAAGCCTTTCGTCGTGTACTGCTTTATCAAGCCTTGCTTTTGATCGCTGTTTTTTTTACCTCGCCTTTTTGGGTATTCGCCTTTGTGTTTGTACCGAAGTTACGAGCAGGCTTTTGGCAAAAATGTGGCTTTATTTCCCCAGCCTTAGAAGAAAAGCTCGACAAACTGAACCGCAATCAGCCTGTGTTGTGGATTCACGCCGTTTCAGTCGGTGAACTATTGGCGGTTAAACCCTTGATTCACCTGCTTTTAGAGCAGAACATCACGGTAGTCATTAGTACCACCACCAAAACAGGGCAAGCCCTTGCCCAAACCGATTTAGGCAATCAGTGTGTGGTTTTGTATTTTCCCTATGATGCCTTTTTTGCGGTGAATCCGCTTGTGAAAGCCATTCGCCCTGATTTGGTGATGATTATGGAAACCGAATTATGGCCTTATTTTATTTGGTATGTGGGTCATCGTAATGCCACCGCCTTATATTTAATCAACGGACGCTTGTCGGACAAATCATTTTTGGGCTATCAAAAAATAAAACGCTTTTTAAGACCCATTTTAAGCTTGTTGGATCACGCCTACATGCAAACCAAGTTGGATGCCCAGCGTTTTAAGTCCTTACTCTTGCCCCATGCCATCAATAAGGTCTCTGTTTTGGGCAATTTAAAGTTTGATTTACCGCCTTGGCATGAGCGGCAAGACAAAATCCAGCATCTCAAAAAGCTTTTCAATTTCCCGAAAGACAGCACCGTTATTACGGTTGCTTCTACGCATGAAGGGGAAGAGGCTCTGTTGTTGAATGTATTATACGAGTTGTCACGAGATTTTCCTGAATTGCGGGTGGTTTTGGTACCTCGACACCCTGATCGGATTCCCCAAGTCAGCCGTTTGTTGCGGGAAGAAACGTTTCGCTTTCGTTTGAGATCATCTTTAAGTGAAACGTCTTTAAATACCGAAAAAACCGTTTTGGTGGACAGCATCGGTGAATTGAAAGACATCTTGGCGTTTTCGGACATGGCGATTGTCGCAGGGAGCTTTTTGCCTCATTTGGGGGGGCATAACATTTTAGAACCAATTATGGTGGGGACGCCTGTTTTGTATGGCTCTTATATGAGCAATTTTAAGGAAATCGTGTACACGGTCGAACAACATGAAGCAGGCATTCAGGCACAAGATGCCCTTGCCTTGAAGCATGCCATTGTGGAATTGATGACCAATCCCAGTGAGCGTGAGCGTTTGATTAAAGCGGGCTATGTGATGTTGGCGGCTCATCAAGGGCAGACGCATAGCTTGGTGGAAGCCGTCTTGAAGCAACTCCATTGGCATGCGGTATAGAAGACTGCCCTACACAAAAAATCCAAACAAAAGCTTAAAACGCTCGCATTTTTTTGAAGAGCATGAGGTAAACGCCGTAGCCTCCCCACAAGGCAAACGGCAACGCCAACCACAACATCATGGCTTGCACGCCCATGAAATGCGAACTTAAGCCTGCAATCAACGCAGGCAAGGTCGAACTCGTCGACAGCATGGTGAATTGCACACCCAAGACCTTCCCACGAATCGCTTCAGGGATGCGATCATGCAAGAAAGCCTGTAAGGGAATCGCCACCGCTGCCGCCCCCAAACCCATGACGATGCTGGCGATATACGTCCACGCCATACGATCGCTTAAGACCAGAGGAGGCATCCCGCTGGGCATGGGGATGCTCGCAAACAAGGTGCCTAAATCAGGGAAAATCAAAGGCACACCTGCCATCCCGACTAAGCCTGCCATCAATAAAAGCATGCCACTATACACGGTAAAAGGCGCAGACAAGCGTTTTAAGGCGGTACTCACCAGCACCGCTCCCACTGCCATGCCAATGCCTGAACTGGCGACAATATAGGCAAACTTGCGAGCCGCTACCGTTGGATCTACATACAAAAAGTTTTTAGAAAAGGTAATCGACAAAATACACATGGCGACAATTGCGGAAAACAACAACGCTAACTTTGCCATGGCATGCCATACGGCGGTATGTTCACGAATATAGGCAAAGCCTTCTTTCAGTTCAGCACTAAAGCGATTCACGCTTTCTCGCATCGTGCGAGGTTTCGTGGGATCGATACGATCAGGCAAGGCGACGTTTTTGTCGATGCGAAGTCCAAACAAGCAAACGGCTGCCCCTATAAAGAGCAAGCTTAACGCCCAATGCACTTCTTCTAGGCTCAACAATTCAATGAGGGGGTCGCCAAGAGCAAAGCCGACAATCACACTTGCCATCATGGTGGTGGTAAACAGCGAATTGGCGGAAAGTAGTTGTGATTTCGGCACAATCGTGGGAATCGTGGCGGATTCAGCAGGCACAAAAAATTGAGTCACACTCGACAATAAAAACGCCAGCATATACAGATAAGCCAAGCCTGCTTCTGCCATTTGAGGCAGGGCAAAAACCAAGATGCCTCGAATGACGTTGATGGCAACCAGCGTTAGGCGACGGGGCCAGCGATCCACAAAAACGCCGGCTACTGCGGTCAGCAATATCGCTGGAATGGTAAAGGCGACGTACAAGTAACTGGTAAAGCGTTCATCGCCTCCGTACAGGTGCGTGATATAGGCGACAAAGACCACGAAAATAATGCGATCCGCCAGTTGGGACAAGACTTGCGACCACCACAGGCTCATAAACGACGCATTCTTCAAAATAGAGCCGTCTTGGGGGGCTGTCGCTTCTTGGGATGGTAGAGGAGGGGCTTCAATAAGGGGCATAGACGGTTTTCTTTCAGTCTAAAACTTCTGTTTTAACGAATGCTATAGTTCATCATCTAATGAAAGACATATTGACGCAAGGCACGAGCCAAAATATCGGCGGACGCTTCCCATGAAAAGCTTTGGGCTTGCTTAAAACCCTTGTGGATGAGTTCCATACGCAAAGGGGCATTTCCTTCCAGTTGCATAATCGCATGTTGCACCTGTTGAGGATGATCAGGATCCACATACAAGACGGCTTGACCGCAGGCTTCAGGAATCGCCGTTAGGTTCGTGGCAATCACGGGGCAGCCTTGCGTCATCGCTTCCAGCGGAGGCAACCCAAAGCCTTCAGAGCGTGACAAATACAACAGCCCTCGACTTTCGTGCATCAACGTCGCCAAGTGTTCATCACTCACATAGCCGAGTTCTTTGATAATGCCCAAGTCTGTGGCTTTTTTGACAAGGGCTTCAAAGTCGTCACTAAAATAATGGATCTGCCCTGTCAGCCAAAGTTGACTCGTCAACGCTTGGCGTTCATGCAAGGCGATCATGGCTTCAATGGCGGTATCAATGCCCTTTCGAGCCTCATAACGCCCTGTATACAAAAAGTAAGGCTGGGTTTCAGAAAGGGCTAAGGGGAGGCGTCCGTGTTTTTTGGGGAGCGTAGACGCATTCGGCACCACGACAATCTCATTTCGGCTGGTGAAATGGCGTAAAATCTGCGATTTAGAATACTGCGACACGGTCATCACAAAGGCACAGGCATCAATTTCATCTTGAATGCGTTTGATATAGCGTTCCCGACGCTCACCTTCAAGGTAGCCGTCGACTTCCAAAGGCAGGACATCATGCAAGGTCATAAACGCCTTGCGAGGAAACGGGAAATTTGACGTGCCAAAGGGGATGCGTCCATTATTGGGGAAGTGAATGGCGTGTACGTTAGGCATCCATGAGAGGGGGGTCAAAATGAGTGAACGCCATATTTCACGCACAGGGGAATAGCCAAGGGGCAGGTCTTTCATGCCTTTTGGCAAGGGATGTTGTAATTTTTGAGATCGCCGAATGGCTACGACGTTGAAGTCATCGGCGTATTTGTGGCAAAAGGCGTCATACAATCCCCATGTGGCTTTGGCAACACCGCCAAAGGGGCGAATAAAGCATTCGGCATCGAGGTAAATTGTGTGAGGGGACGGCATAATTATCCTTTTTTAATCAATAGTTTTGTTTCAAATATAGCATAAAAACAGGAGGCAGATTACAAGGTTTCGTGTATAATAAAGGTTCATTACCCATTAAATTAAAGAGAAATCGTCGATGTCATCTTCTAAAACGCCTCAACTCAAATTTTTCGTCCTGCTGATTCTACTCGCAGGGGCTGGCTTTTATGCCGTCAAGCATCCGCCTAGCCTTGGACTCGACTTAAAAGGTGGCACTCGCTTGACCCTAGAAGCCATCCCTAACGCGCAAGTGAAAGACATTACGCCTCGTGTTATGGACAGCCTTCAACTGGTGATTGAACAACGGGTCAACAAATTTGGCGTTTCTGAAGCCATTGTGCAGAAATCGGGTGAGTCTCGCTTATTGGTGGAAATCCCGGGGATTAAAGACCCTGAAGAAGCGAAAAACCAGCTCGGCAAGGTGGGTTTGCTGGAGTTTAAGCGGAAGAAAAACGGCACTTGGGCAAACACCGATGTCACAGGGCGTGATTTAAAAGTGGCTCGTTTGGATCAAGACCCCATGGGTGGCTGGATGATCGGCTTTGAACTTACAGGCGAAGGGGCTAGAAAATTTGCGACACTCACCGCCGATATGGCAACGCAAAAAGAACCCCTTGCCGTCTTTTTTGACGGGCAACTGGTGTCGTCTCCTTCCGTGCAGGATGCCATTTTAAGTGGTTCGGGTCAAATCACGGGTGATTTCAGCAAAGACGAAGCCAAAACCATTGTCGATACGCTCAACGCAGGTGCCTTGCCTGTGAATGTGGAAGTCGTGGAAGAAAGTACGGTCGGTGCTTTATTAGGTGAAAACTCCTTGTCTCAAAGTTTGAAAGCAGGCATCGCTGGACTGCTCGCCGTATTGGTCTTTATGATTGGCTATTACCGCAAGTTAGGACTCGTCGCCAATGTGGGCTTGGTTGCCTATACCTTACTAAGCTATGTCGCCTTAATGCTGGTGGGCGTGACCTTTACGCTAGCAGGGATTGCAGGCTTTATTTTGTCGATCGGTATGGCGGTGGATGCGAACATCCTGATTTTTGAACGCACGAAAGAAGAACTCGCTCAAGGCAAAGCCTTTAAAAAAGCGTTGTCTTTAGGGTTTGACCGAGCATTACCGTCTATTTTAGACTCCAACATTACGACGCTCATCACCTGTGCCGTCTTGTGGGGCTTGGGGACAGGATCTGTGAAAGGCTTTGCCGTGACACTCGCATTAGGTGTTGCCATGAGTATGTTTACGGCATTGACGGTGACTCGCACGATTTTAGAATTGGCGTTAGGGGCGGAAACCCGTTCACGCATGACATTTTCAAAAGGATAATCCGCTATGACACTCATCACCAACACAGAAACCGCCACAACGGCTCAAGAGACAACCGTCGCTTCTAAACTCAAATACTGGGTGGATATTGTCAAATATCGAGCTGTCTATTTATGGATTGCGGTCGCCATGATGGTACCGGGTCTGGTCTTTATGGGACTGAATATCGCTCAAACACCGACACATTCACCGCTGAAGCTCGGCATTGATTTTGTGGGCGGTACGTTGACCGAAATCCATACGCCCCAAACCGTGAAACAAGAAGACTTGCCCCACATCGCTCACGCCTTGGACGCCTATGAGATTGAAGATGCCGTCGTACAAATTAACACGCCGATTAAGGTCAATCAAAAAGAAGCAGGCACCGTGCTTTCCATTCGCACCAAAATGCTGGATGCTCCCCAAATCAAAACGCTCGATGCCACACTCAAAAACAACGTGGGAGATTTTCAGCTCTTACAACGTAATACGGTCGGCCCAACGCTCGCCAGTGAACTGCTCACCAATGCCTTGTTGGCTCTAGGCTTTGCGTACTTGCTGATTACAGGTTATTTGACCTATCGCTTTCAGTTGGATTACGCCATTTGTGCCTTAGTGGCTTTATTGCACGATACCGTCATTGTGCTAGGCATCTTTGCAGGCATGGGATACTTGGCTAATGTAGCGGTGGATAGCCTTTTCATTACAGGGATTCTAACCGTCATTGGCTTTAGTGTGCATGACACGATTGTGGTTTTTGATCGTTTGCGTGAAAATAACCGCTTGATGTTTTCGCAGAAAAAGCCGTTTTCAGAAGTGGTGAACGTGTCGATCAATCAAACCTTGGCTCGTTCGATTAACACATCCTTAACCGCTTTATTACCTTTAGCGACGCTCTACTTCTTTGGGGGAGAAAGCACGCAGAACTTGGTGCTTTGCATGGGCTTGGGGATCATCATCGGGGCGTATTCGTCTATTGCGATTGCGTCTTCGTTGCTGTGCTGGTGGCGTGAATTATAGCCATCTTTATAATTTCCTGTACCGTGTCTATACGTTGTCGCTACGATTATTTTGTTCCGTTATGTAGGTCTGTCTACACACCCTCACAAAATAATCTAGGCTCCTCGTCTAGCCTAAGTACAGAAAACTCTAAAGACGGCTATGCAAGAAAAACAGAAGGCGACGGCTCAAACAGAGGCTTGACGTGTAACGAAAGGTAACAATCAAGCAAGATGTCCAAATGTGATTGTTTTATTAAGGTAAGAATGTCTTAATAACCCCACATTGGAACCTCTCGCCATGATTAACAGCATTACCCAAAACTATGGTACGCATCAATGGATGTCGACCCAACCTTCGCCAAGCACTACAGACAACAAAGTAGCTGATTGGGGCGTTTCTGCAAAAAAAACAGAAGAAGCCTCCACAAAAAGAACTGTTGAAACAACACCTATCGCAACGAAGCCTCCAGAAAGTAAGTTAAATCTTTTGGGGTATAATGGACTCTTAGGGAATAATACCCTAGGTACTTCTTTTACACAGCCACTTGCGTTCAATCCGCCCAAATTAAACACTCCCCAAGCAATAGATACATGGAATACCATTCAAGCGAACGCCTTTATGCCTGCAAATCCTAACGATATTCTAAATCCGCAGACCACATCGTTCAACACGACCCCTAACTTAGGAAATGGCTCACTCGGCACGAATTTGCTTACGGGTCTATTCAGTAAGCTAACGTAACGATTCCGTTACATAGATAAAAACATTGACGTGGACGTTAGGGTTTTGTTAGACTGGACGTATCCAAAATAAGCAGGTCTGACGCTTATTTTAAATGTCTGTGTGGTGAATCTTAAATGTCTGCTCTGTCGTCTCAACATAGGTTTGTAAAATCATCGGATGCCTTGATGACCATTGGCACCCTCGCCAAAGCCTGTGGCGTGACGGTTCGTGCGTTGCGGTATTATGAAGAGCTTCAACTAATTTGTGCCACCCAGCGTAGCGAAGGGGGCTACCGCCTTTACGATGCATCCGCCCAAAAGCGGATTGCCGCTATTTTGACCTTGCAGGACCTCAACTATTCGCTGGACGATATTTTGGAGATACTCGGCAAGGCGTCAGACGGCAATAGCTTGCCCTTGAAGGCTCAACGCATTGAACGTAGTCGCACGTTGTTGGAGCGTCAACACCAGTGCTTAAGCGAAAAGCTTGCAAGCCTCACCGCCTTACAGACCGATTTAGCCAAACGCCTTGCGGTGCTTGAAACCCAGTGCACCCCTTGCGAAACCCATAACCCCGATGCTGGGGCGTGCCAAAGCTGTGAGCATCAAGACACCCACTGGCATTAAGCCCATTAACTAAAAAAGGATTCCCCATGACCAGCACCCTAGACGTCATTAACGAAGATTATAAATACGGCTTTACCACCGACATGCCCATGGAAACCTTCGCCAAGGGCTTGAATGAAGACGTTATTCGTGCGATTTCAGCCAAAAAAAATGAGCCTGACTGGATGCTTCAATTTCGCCTAGACGCCTACAAGCAATGGCAAAAAATGGAAGAACCGACTTGGGCAGATGTTGATTACGACCCCATTGATTATCAAGCCATTAGCTATTATTCCGCACCGAAGAACTTGCCCAAAAAGCAAAGTTTAGATGAAGTGGATCCTGAATTGTTGGCGACCTTTGAAAAGTTGGGCATCCCTTTGAATGAGCAAAAAAAACTCGCCAATGTCGCCGTGGATGCGGTCTTTGACAGTGTTTCGATTGCCACGACCTTTAAGAAAGACCTCGCCAAGCACGGCGTGATTTTCTGTTCCATTTCAGAAGCCCTTGAAGAACATGCGGATCTCGTCAAGCAATACCTTGGATCCGTCGTGCCAGTCACCGACAACTACTTTGCTGCTTTGAACGCCGCTGTTTTCACCGACGGTTCCTTTGTCTACATTCCTGAAGGCGTCACCTGCCCCATGGATCTGTCGACCTATTTTCGGATTAATACGGAAGAGTCAGGTCAATTTGAACGCACTTTGATTATTGCGGATAAAAACGCCAAAGTCAGCTATTTGGAAGGGTGTACGGCTCCTGCGTTTAGCACCAAGCAGTTACACGCTGCGGTGGTTGAACTCATTGCCCTTGATGATGCCGAAATTAAGTATTCCACCGTGCAGAACTGGTTTGCGGGCGATCCCAAGACAGGGGCAGGCGGGATTTACAATTTTGTGACCAAACGAGCCCATTGCAAAGGCGATCGTAGCCGTGTGTTTTGGACGCAAGTGGAAACAGGATCCGCCATTACATGGAAGTACCCCAGTTGCGTGCTAAAAGGCGATGATTCGGTCGGCGAGTTTTACAGCGTGGCACTTACCAACCATTTCCAACAAGCCGACACTGGCACGAAGATGATTCACATTGGCAAGAACACGAAAAGCCGTATTGTCTCAAAAGGCATTAGTGCAGGGGTTTCGAAGAATTGTTACCGTGGGTCTGTGGTGATTAAGCCCAAAGCCGAGAATGCTCGTAATTTTACGCAGTGCGATAGCATGTTGATCGGCTCGACCTGTTCAGCGAATACGTACCCTTATATCAATGTGGAAAATCCGACGGTGCAGTTGGAACATGAAGCGTCGACCTCCCGTATTAGTGAAGACCAGTTGTTTTACTTTCAAAGTCGTGGTATACCTATGGAAGAGGCGGTCACGGCGATTGTCAACGGCTTTTGTCAGGATGTCTTTAATGAATTGCCAGCTGAATTTGCCGCCGAAGCCACGAAATTACTTTCTCTCAAATTAGAAAATAGTGTCGGTTAAAAAAGTCTCCTCGTATTATATTTAAAGGAAAGCCCCCATGTCCACTCCCATTCTCCAAATCACGGATCTACACGCGAAAGTCGTCGACGGCCCCACGATCCTCAACGGCATTAGCCTCACCATTAACGCTGGGGAAACCCACGCCATTATGGGACCCAACGGCTCGGGCAAAAGCACCTTGAGCAAGATTTTGTCAGGGCATCCCAATTTTGAAGTCATTTCAGGCGAAGTCTTGTTCCTAGGGCAGAACTTGCTTGAACTTGAAGCCGACGAACGAGCCAGAGCAGGCGTGTTCTTGGCGTTTCAATACCCTGTTGAAATCCCTGGGGTCAACAACGCCGACTTTTTACGCTTGGCTTACAACGCCAAAGAAAAAGCCCAAGGACGTGAAGAACTCGATGCCGTCGCTTTTAAAGACGTACTAAAAGCCAAGTTACCCATCGTTGAAATGGCGGAAGAATACCTCGATCGTGCCGTCAACGAAGGCTTTAGTGGTGGCGAAAAGAAACGCAATGAAATCCTGCAAATGGCAGTTTTAGAGCCTCGTTTAGCGGTTTTAGACGAAACCGATTCGGGTTTGGATATTGATGCCTTGCGTATCGTGGCAGGCGGCGTGAATCAGTTGATGAATCCGCAAAACGCCATGATCGTCGTCACGCACTACCAACGCTTATTGGACTACATCGTGCCTGATGTCGTGCATGTTCTCGCCCACGGACGCATCCTCAAAACGGGAGACAAATCCCTTGCCCTTGATCTTGAAAGCCGTGGTTATGACTGGTTACTAGAAGAAGCCGGCTTAACTGCTTAGAAAAGGAGGCATTAGAATGTCCGCCATGTGTACGTTAAATCCCCCCGATCTTGAGTTAAGCCCTTTTGAAGCAGGCATCCAAGACGCCTTTCAAGACTTAGCAACCGATAGCCTCATGTCCTTGCGTCATGCCGCTAAAGCACGTTTTGACGTTCTTGGTTTGCCCAAACCACGCCGTCAAGAAGCGTGGAAGTATGTGGATGTGCAAGGCTTAAGCCGTCGTAGCTTTAGCCTGCCTCGCCCCAAAGGCGTCGACGAAGCCTTTGTAGAATGGATTTATCCAAAAGCCTGTCGCTTGTCCATGTTTAACGGTCGAATCTACAATCATGGCACTTGCGGGATGGTGCAACCCTTGGCAGATGCCGTCATCGCCAACCCCGAACGCTTGGCTCGTTTAACGCACGACGTGCATCAAACAGATGACGCCCTGAGCTTGTTGAACGTCGCTTTAGCTCCCGAACCGTATAGCTTGCATGTGCCAGCGGGGAAAACAATGGAGCGTCCTCTTGAAGTGGTGATTCATCACAATAAGGCTTCCAATAGCTTTCCTGCGTTTTACATTGAACTAGACGAGAATGCCACAGCGGATGTCCTCATCCGCATTAAAGGCGACAAGCACAGTGTGGGAAGCACTTATGTGCAGGGGTTAATCCATGTAAGCCAAGCCAAAGGGAGTCGTTTGAATTTGACGGTGTTAAGCAATATCGCTTATGCGGGCTACAATTTCTTCAATACCCAAGCAGTTTTAGCCGAAGATGCTCAACTTAAGCTTTTTAGCACCGCCTTAGATGCCGAGCATTTCCGCCACCGCATGGATGTCACCCTTGCTGGTGAACGAGCCGATGCCACGCTCAACGGCTTGTCGATTCTTTCAGGCCAGAACAAAACGCATATGCACCTTCGTTTGACGCATGCCGTGCCAAACTGCACGTCTAGCCAGCAATTCAAGGCTGCTATTGGGGGTTCTGCCTTACATGAGTTTGACGGCACGATTTTTGTGTTGAAAGACGCCCAACAAACCGATGCCAAACAGTTGTCTCGTAACTTGTTGTTGTCCGCCAAGGCGAAAGCCTTTGCTCGACCATGGTTGCAGATTGATGCCGATGATGTGAAATGTTCGCATGGAGCGACGGTGGGTCAGCTCGATGAAGCCCAGCTCTTTTACTTGCAAAGCCGAGGCATCACCGAAGAGCGTGCGAAAGCCCTGCTCACCCAAGGCTTTTGCGACAGCATGTTGAGCGACACGTATTTGGATGCCCACGTGAAGCGTTACTTTATGAAGCGTGTGCATTGTGCCTTGGTCGCCGCCACTATATAATCATGGTATGATTTAATAAAGTTCTTTTAAGCAAATAATACAAGGGGATTACAATGTATCGTGTTGATCGCAATAATTTCTACGAGAATACTAAAGTAGCTACAATTTATACACCTGAAAAAATGAGTGCGTTGTTATTTGAAATTTTAAGTCCTCAAATTAGAAACGGGCTTATTTTTGATCCCTGTGTGGGACAAGGGTCTTTACTGAAGCCATGGATGAACGGAGGGTACTCTGTTTTAGGTGTTGATATTGAAGAGCAAGGCTTTGAAAATACTATTGTAAAAAACTATCTCACTGTTGAAAAAGGTGAGTTAGCAACCCCTTCTTTGGTGATTATGAACCCTCCATTTAATATTGATGATAAAACAAAGGATTATATTAAAGCCACCTATGGGAGTCGCCCTTTATTACCCGAAATATGGCTGTTGAAAGCGATTGAACTTTTTGGCAAGAATATCCCTATGGCAATGTTTACACCTTACGGCTTTAGGCTTAATCAAACGGTTAACAGTAAGCGTTGGCAAAGATTCCAGCAAGGGGACTATCCTGAAATATCGAGTATTATTAGTTTGCCTAAAGATTTGTTTGAAGGCATTCTGTTTCATAGTGAAGTCTTGATATTTAACGTTAAGGGTCTAAAAGGACATTACTTTTATGATGGCTAAGTCAGAAGATTTAAGAAAAAATATAAATCAGCATAAGCCTAAAAATGAAAAATCGAAATTAGATGACAAGCTCATTTATCAAGCGATGTATGACACAATTGATTATCTAAATCAACGTTTTGAAAAAGCTGATAATTTTAAAGGATATACGCTGAAATTTCAAGACAATTTAAGCTATGAAGAAATGATTTCCGTTATTAAACGCTCTAATTTAAGAACGGAGTATGAAGCTTTTTTCAGAAACTGTACGATTAAGCCTGACGGTGGTGTTATTGTGCTTACACGAAGTAATGATCCCGATTTTTTTAAAATTGTTTTGGTTTCTGAAGTAAAACGTCAAGGCACTAATGATGTTCGTCAAGAAGAAGGTAAGAAAAAACAATCTCAGGGCAATGCCATTGAACGTTTAGGTAAAAACCTTACAGGCATTAAAGCAATGTTGAATCACGAAAAAATAACCCCCTTTGTTTGTTTTGGTTGGGGATGCGATTTTAATCAAAAGTATACAGATGATGATTTTGTCATGGCGAAAATTAGCATGTTAAATGAGTTTTACCCACTCAATAAAATCTATGTCCATAAAAAAGATGGCAGTAGTGACCAAAATTATTTTTCGCCTACTTCCATGTTTTTTAGAGAAGAAGCTTGGACTAAAGAAGAGATGTTTGAGATTTTGAAAGAAGTCGGTGAAACCTCTATTCGATATTACTTATTTTGAAAGTTAAGGTATTGGAATATATGATTATTGCAAATCCATCACCCCTCATTGCGGTTGACTCGTTTTCGGGCGAAAGTCTTACGCCTAACGAAGTCCTCGCCTTGCGTGGAGACTTCCCCATTTTCAAGACCCACGTCAACGGCAAACCCTTGGTGTATCTCGACAACGGAGCCACCACGCAGAAGCCTCAAGCCATGATCGGTCGCATTAGTCGCTTTTACGCCGAAGAAAACGGCACCGTGCGTCGAGGGGTGTATCACTTGACGGCTCAAGCAACCTCTGCTTTTGATGCCGTGCGTGAGCAAGTGGCGGATTTTCTCAACGCCCCCAATGCGGAAGGCGTCGTTTTTGTGCGTGGTTGCACCGAAGGCATCAATTTAGTGGCGTTTTCGTATGGACGTGAACACCTCAAAGCGGGCGATGAAATCCTCATCACCGAAATGGAGCATCACGCCAACTTAGTGCCGTGGCAAGAACTGTCTAAAGATTTAGGCACGGTGCTTAAAATTATTCCCATGAATGATGAAGGCGTGCTGGATTTAGAGGCTTATGCGTCTTTGTTGTCTGAAAAAACCAAGTTCGTGAGCCTGATTCATGTATCCAACGCCTTAGGCACGGTGAATCCTGTGAAAGAGATGATCCGTCAAGCTCACGCCGTGGGTGCGAAAGTCCTCATCGACGGGGCTCAATCGACGCCTCATATGAGCGTCGATGTGCAAGACTTAGATTGCGATTTCTTCGTCTTTAGTGGGCATAAGGTCTATGCCCCCACAGGCGTAGGCGTGCTATGGGCAAAGCCTGAAATCCTGAATACCATGCGTCCGTATCAAAGTGGAGGCGATATGATTGATGTGGTGACACACGCCAAAACCACTTTTTTAGATGGGCATCGGCGTTTTGAAGCAGGCACCCCTGCGATCGCTCAAGTCATCGGGCTAGGGACGTCCTTGTCTTATGTGCAAGCCATTGGCTTAGACCGTATTGGGCGTTATGAGCAGGCGCTTTTGGCGTATGCGACCGAAGCCCTCGAAAGCATCGAGGGCTTGCGGATTTACGGCAAAGCCCCTCATAAGGCGGCGGTGATTTCCTTTTTGGTGGGGGACGTGCATCCGCTGGATTTGGGGACGCTCTTGGATTTGGAAGGCGTCGCCATTCGCACGGGGCATCATTGTGTGCAACCCTTGTTGAAGCATTACAATGTAAGTGCGACGGCTCGGGCGAGCTTTAGCTTTTACAACACCTTTGCCGATGTCGATGTTTTGGTGTCGGCGTTACGCAAGGCGATCCGTTTGTGCGGCTAGTTTTATAGCAGGTATTTGGAGATGCAACAAGCCCGACCTGTGTAGCTATTGATTCAACCTTTTTGAAACTGTAGGGTCTAAGCTTGTTTATTTAAAAGAGGGCGTGTTCCACTAAAAGCCTTAGGGTTAGATGCTTCTAGTTGGTAGATAGCCTCAACTAATTCTTCAAAACGTTTCTGCGTGGTTTCTGGAATAGAAATGAGGTCTGGATTTTCTGCTGCAAAATCAAGCTTCGCTTTAAGTGAGGTAAGAAATGTCGTGAATGAATTTTGATATGTTTGAAAATTGTTGTGATCTCCTTCTACCAAGCTTTTTTTTGCTCGCTCTATAAGGCGAAAAGAAAAATCTATATCCGTATTTATACCTGATATGAAGGAGGGTACATGTATATGCTGACGAGACAAGGGAGTAACAGCTTTACTTGGAACAAGACCAGAACCTGATCTGTGTGTGTTTAAAGCGGGGGGGGGGGGCGAGATGTAACGAAGAAATAGACATAAGTAGAATCCTTAACTGCGAATTATGTAATAAGTAAGTAAACTTAAGTGCTTACATTTACATAAAAACACCCTCAACCCAAAAAGATGCTAGTAGTTTTTAGGCGGAATCACGAGTTCTTGATCCAATTTCAAGGCATCGCTTTTGAGATTATTCGCTTTCTTCAAACGAGCCACGTAATCAGGCGAATAAGATCCGTAAAACTTGTGAGCAATCCCACCTAAGGTATCGCCACTTTTTACGCTATACATGGTCGCTTTCACGGCTTTTTCACCTGTGGGTTCAGCCGTCGGTTCAGCACTCACATTAGGGGACGCTTTTCCCACAACTTGAGGAGCTTTAACCGTTTTAGGAGCTTCTTTGGTACTTTCTTGAACCACGGTTTGACTCACAGCATCCATCGAAGGGGTTTGAGGGCGTGAACTAAAGACCCAAAAGAACAAGGTCGTCAAAATTAAACCTGTGAGCAAGCCTGCCACAAAAGTGAGCAAAGGATGATGCTCTTCTTTAATATCGGAAAGCACTTGTGTGTCCGCTGTTTGAGACCACAGTACATCGAGTTCTTTTTGAGCGGACACAGGGGTACTGCTTTCATTACGCAAGTAAACACCTAAGTTTTCAGAAGGCGTGATATTTTCACTTACAGGGGTTTCTACAGAAGGAGTCGCCATAATGGGTTTCCTTTTTTAATTGAATCCATTTACAAGCAAAACGCAAATGGGATGAGGGGGTAAATCAGTAAACTTAAGTAACCGAAGGTCACCATAACGAAAAGAGGGATTCTATAAGAACGCACATCAACGGTTTTTCGGGGTGTGACGGCAAAGAACCTTACAGAAACGGACACTTTTACAAATACAATCACCATTATAAGGCAAACATGCAAGACGTGACAAAAATGTGAAGCTATCGTAACAGAAGAGGCAGTTCTTCACGTTTTTTGTTACATTTGTCCCTTGTTTGTGTGATAATTAGGTTCGAAGACCTAAAAATTATTTAGAGAGAGTTTCACTCATGCCTCACCCGAACGTATCCCCTCAAGATGCCCTACCCACAGCCTATCAACCTCATACCATTGAATCCACCTGCTATACGTTTTGGCTGGAGCAGAACCTCTTTGAGCCTGATGTCGCTTTGAATGCTTGGTTTGACGCCCAAGGGCAGTCAACGCCCCAAGACAAATCGAGCATCCCTCATTTTAGTATGGTGATTCCGCCGCCGAATGTCACGGGTAACCTACACATGGGGCATGCCTTAGACAACACCATCCAAGATGTGTTTACCCGCTGGCACCGTATGCTAGGACACCGCACCTTATGGATGCCGGGGATGGATCACGCAGGCATTGCCACGCAATCGATTGTGGAGCGTCGTTTAAAGGCGGGCGACGTCGAAGGCTTTCCTAAAGGGACTTTACGACATGATTTGAGTCGTGAAGATTTTATTGAAAAAGTGTGGGATTGGGCAAAATCCTGCCAAGTCAATATCAAAACGCAGTTTCAACGTTTGGGCATTTCACCCGATTGGTCACGCTCTCGCTTTACGTTGGATGAAGGCTTGAGTGATGCCGTCCGTAAAACCTTTGTCGACTTATATAAAGACGGCCTCATCTATCGAGGCGAACGCATCGTGAATTGGGATCCTGCCACGCAATCGGCGATTTCGGATATTGAAACCGATTACACCGATGAAGAAGGTTATTTATGGCATATTGCTTATCCGTTAACGCACGGAGGTGGCGAACTCATTGTCGCCACGACTCGTCCTGAAACGCTGTTTGGAGACGTGGCAGTGGCGGTCAATCCCAAGGATGAACGCTACTCCAAATACATTGGGCAGACCGTTTTATTGCCTCTTACAGGACGCAAGATCCCTGTGATTGGGGACGATTATGTGGAAATCGAGTTTGGCACAGGGGCGTTGAAAATCACGCCTGCTCACGACCCCAATGACTTTGAAGTCGGCTCTCGGCATCAGTTGACGCCCCTGCGTATTTTTAATGACAAGGCGGAGCTACTTCCGCTGGACTTCATCCCTCAAGCCTTGCACGGCTTGGATCGCTGGAAGGTGCGGGAACAAGTTGAACACCTGCTTGAAGGGCAAGGCTACCTACGAGCCAAAAATCCGCATGCCCACCGTGTCGGACGCGCCCAACGTAGTGGCGAAGTCATCGAGCCGCTTTTGTCTAAGCAATGGTTCGTCAACACCAAACCCCTTGCTCAAGCGTGTTTAGACGCTTACGAAAGAGGCGAACTGCATTATGTGCCTGAACGCTGGGGCAAGGAATACTTGCGGTGGATGAATAATATTAATGACTGGTGTATTTCTCGTCAATTGTTGTGGGGGCATCGTATCCCCGCATGGCATCATAAAACGAGCGGTGAAATCTACGTTGGCGAAACGGCACCGCTCGATGCTGAAAACTGGAGCCAAGATCCAGATGTCTTGGATACCTGGTTTTCGTCAGGCTTATGGCCTTTTAGTACCATGGGCTGGCCCGATGAAAATGCTCAAGACTTTAAGGATTTTTATCCTACGTCGATGCTAGTAACAGGCTTTGATATTATCTTCTTTTGGGTGGCTCGCATGACGATGTTTGGGCATCAAATGACGGGGAAATCGCCGTTTGAAACCGTGTACATTCACGGCTTAATTCGAGACGAAAAAGGGCAGAAGATGTCCAAATCCAAAGGCAATACGATCGATCCTGTTGTGGTGATTGACGAAAACGGCTGCGACGGTTTTCGCTTTGCCCTCATCAACCTCATTACTTATGGCGGTCAAGATATTAAGCTTTCGAAAGACAAGCTAGAGCAAGGCAAGCTCTTTAGCAACAAATTGTGGAACGCGTCTCGCTTTGTGTTGATGCACTTGGAATCGGGCGAGATCGCCAGCGAACTCGACACCGCCTTATTGAGCGACATGGATCGTTGGATTTTGGGGCGTTATGAGTTTGTGGTGCGTGAAGCCAACCGCATGTTGAGCGAGCATCGTTTGGGCGAATATGCCCAACTCATGCTGGATTTCGTGTGGTACCAGTTCTGCGATTGGTACATTGAATATGCCAAAGCCCCTATGAAAAGCGAAGATGAGGCTCTTAAAGCCAACACTCGCTTGATTTTACACCAGTTGCTAGAAGGCATTCTGAAGTTGTTGCATCCCATTATGCCGTATATCACGGAAGCCTTATGGCAACGCTTGCCCTTGAAAAAAGGGATTAGTATTAGCGTTTCGGCGTTTCCTCAACAGGAAAATCTCTATTACCACAATAGCAATTTGAATGAAGAAGTGAGCTTTTTGCTCGGGGTTGTGCGTGCTTTGAGGCAGATTCGCCAGCAGTACAATGTACCGCCTTCTAAGCCTGTCGATGCCTTGTTTGAAGCATCGGAAGGGCAGGATTACCGTGTGCTTCAACGCACCCAAGAGACCTTGCGTCACTTTGTGGCGTTGGGGGAACTCACCATTGAACGGCAAATTACGCAGAAGCCTGAACAAGTGGCGACTGGCGTGGTAGGGCATTGTAAAATCATGGTGCCGTTGGCGGGTTTGATCGATGTGGAGCAAGAAGTGGCTCGTTTAAAGAAGCAAGAAGCAACCTTGAGCAAGGAGCAACAAAAGCTATTGGGGATGCTCAACAATCCGCAGTTTTTGGCTCGTGCCAGTGAAGAGGTGGTGTCGAAAAACAAGCACTTGTTGGATGAAGTCAATCAACAGCTTCGTCTGCTAGAAGAGCAATTGCACGGCTTGTTGGGCTAGTCGTTCCGATTTAGAGCAAGGGTAAGATGGCGTCTCTATTGCTGGTGGTGTTAGGAGCCTCTGTACTGACAGGTGTCACGAACGTTACAGGCGTTTTGGGTATTTTATGCGTCGAGTTTTTTGAGATGGAAGACGGCAACTTGCTGGTGAACGAACTTGCCCCACGTCCGCATAATTCGGGGCATTTCACGATCGAAGCCTGCCATGTGAGCCAGTATCAGCAACAAGTGAACGCCTTAACAGGCATGCCCTTGGGCAATGCAGAAATGCACGTTAAAGCCGTGGGATTGATGAACTTGTTGAGCAATCGTTGGAGTAAGAAGGGGGATTCCCCAAATTGGCAGGAGTTGTTGTCTCGTTACCCTCGTTTGAGTGTGCATTTGTATGGCAAGAAGGAGTTGCGTCCTAACCGTAAAATGGGGCATATTACGTTGACGAAAAAGGATACGGCTATGGTGGAATCGGCGTTTGACGAAATTAACGCCATGCTCACCACTTACGATTAAACGGTATCGACTGAAAGCGTCGTGATGCAAGATTAGAATTACTTGGCTGAAAGGTTGTCGCTCCATGCCTTAAGCAAGGCGATGTAGGTGTCCAAGGTATGTTGATACTCCAGAGCCGTCATGTGACGTCCTTTGGGTATTGTGGTTAAATTTGTAGAGATGGGAGGCTCACTTTGGAAGCTGAAAAGGGTATGCTTAGGTTCATCTACACAAGGGACGTTCTGAAATACATGCACGTTCAAAAGACTATCCTCTTTATGATTCAATAGTCTCTCGTATTTTGTAGGGCGACTCAAAATTCCTTCAAGTTGAGTTTCCTTTGGAAAGGCTGAAGATATATTACGGCTACCACTTACCCAGGCGTAGCTTGTCAAAATAGATGGAACAAATATTTTTTTTAATTGACCTAATGTCTCTGCCATAAAATCGATATAGGGAACTAATCCCCCCTTTTCTTTTGAAAAAGCTTCTAGTATTAAGCTGTAAGACTTAGTCGCATTTTCACCCTGAGAATTGATTCTTTGTTCGTAATGCGGATCTGAATTATTAGGATTTAATAAATCATCGAATTCTCTATTATCAAAGTAAGAGTGTTCCATCTCGACATATTTAGCTGTTTTCGTCTCCATTGTCTTCTCGACAAAGCTATCGAAATTCATACCATCATTATAACCTTCTAATAATTGGCTTAGCTGCTTGTTTTGCTTAAAAGAAAAGTCGTCAAATTTAAAAAAGACTTGTAAATCTATTGAATAAGGATTCTTTCCTCCACCATCTCCTTCGGGGAAAGGCGGCAAGGGTGGAAAGCCTCCCCGCCAAAAGGGGACTATGCTAGAGATTCCTTCAGTGGGTCTCCCAAGATTTGAAACAGCTAGAGAACGAGGTAACGTTAGTGTCATAAAAAATATTTCCTTTCGAGATAAAGAGCATCAGTAAAGTTTGCAGAGGTTTTTTCAAACGAAGAAGCCCAAGTAATGGCTTTAACGCAGATCATAAAAATAGTGTGCTATCTCAAATGCGACACATCACAACTGTGACAAAACCGTTACAACCGAAAGCGTCTTCATGCAGGCGTTGGTCCCCAAGGGGCAGACCTTCTTATGACAGGGCATGCACGGTAAATTCACATGCAAGTTGACGGCCTTGCCACTCGCGCCCCCCGTGCGTAACGGATGCGTCGGGCCGAGCAGTGAAACGACTTTCCCTGTTGAATGCACGCCTTCTCGAATCAGCCAATCCATGAGGTGCAAGGGAGCAGAATCGGATCCCACCAGTACATCCAACTTTTTTAGCACGTGCATGAGCTGTAGTAAACTCGTTTGACCTTCCAAGTGAATCAAACGGGCTTGAGCATTTTGTGAAAGCCCTTGAGCCAAGGTCTGCCATTTTTCCACTTCCGCAGGGCTACCGATGCACACGCCTAAGGCGTGTGGGTGCTTTTCAAAGACGCTTTCAATCAAACCCTGCCAATGAGACGAGTCCCAATGCTTGGATGCCCACATCGTAAAAGGGGCGAGTCCGATTAGCGACTTGCCTTCTTCGTGAGCCACGTCTAACGCATTGAACAAGGGCGTTTTCGGTAAGGGGGGCTTCCATTCTAAAGGTGCTAAATCAGGCAAGTCGGCTTCTAAGTGCTTGTTCCAAGGGGCAAGCAGGGACAAGAACTCTTGCGTAGCGTGTTGCGTGGGCTGAAAGAATCCGCCTAAGCAAGCAGGCGTGGCGGTATACAGAAAACGGGCTTGTTCGCGAGCGTTGGCGAATCCCACCCGATGCGGAATACCCACCACAAAAGGCAAAACTGCACTTTTGTTGAGTCCCTGCACATCAATGGCAAGCTCATAATGTTGGGCATGAATTTCATTCAAGCAATGATGCACCTTGGCATCCACATGTCCGAGCTTGTTGAGGTGAAGGAGTTCCCACACCCACGCCTTGCTCCACGCCTTATTCGGCAAGATATGCACGGCGTTGAGCCATGGCATCACGGGCTTGAGCAGGCTTGCCCCTGCTTCACCCACCGCCCAACCGATAAAGGCATGGGGGAATCGTTGACGTAGGCGTTTCAAGGTATCAAAACTTTGCACAATATCGCCATTGGCACTCAATCGAACGAGTAAAATACGTTTGGGTTCCTTTGGCAACATTGAATTAAATCCTATCGTTTTGCTATAGAAAGATCTGTGAAAGTGGCTTTACTCCCTCTCCCTTTGGGAGAGGGTTGGGGTGAGGCTTGCAGGATGCCCTTTATAGCTGGTGTTTCCCTCATCCTAGCCTTCTCCCAAAGGGATAAGGAACAAGGCAAATAGACTTTCGCAGAGCTTTCTATATCTGTTGCCGTCTTAAATATAGGTTCTCGTTCCAACTCACATCCACCCGATCGATCAAGTTTTTGGGGGACGCTTCATTAAGTTCGTGGATCTTCTTCAACGCAGGCTTTAAACGAGCCAACCGCTTGAAGATGCCTACATCCAATAAACCAGCCACCACCACCACAGGATGCCCCTCTAGGGTGACATCGAGTTGTAGGTGCTGGCGTTTAGAAAGCGTGACACTTTCAACATCCACGCCTTTAATTTGACGGATTCCTTCAATAATACGGTCTAAGTGTTCCAATCGCTGTTGACGAGCTTGAGGACTCAAACGACGGTAATCGTCCGTGTCCATAAACATGAAGGTGAAGCGATCGGCGAGGGCTTCTTTAGGCAACTGATACTGGTTTTTGGTAAAATGCAAACTTTTATACGAATCCAAGACAAAGGCGTAGGGAGGGGGTACCTTTTGACTCGTCTTATTGTGGTGATGCCACGCCAAGACGCTCGCCTTTTCCCACGGATTGTACACCAGCCCCCACGGACGATGCTCACTCACTCGCAACAACACATGCGGTTTCGGCAATAGCACACGGCGAACTTGCACTCGATCAATCAAGGGGTCGCTGGCTTCTAAGACTTTCGCCACTTGTGCAGGATTCACCGTCAATAAATGCGTGCCAAGCACCTGTTTCATGCCTTGCTTGAGTCGAGATGCTTGCATCATGCGGTTGCCTTCCACTTGCACTCGCTGGGGCGTCAACGTCCAATACGGTTGAATCAACCAAAGATAGATCCCGTAAAACAACCCGACAAAGACCACGAATCGAGCGACTTCTATAAGGCGAGCCTGCCACAAACGCTGGATCTTTTCACGTCGACGCAAACGAGCGTCCGCTTCAGGGGAAAGTTCAAGTGACGGGGGAGGCTCCGTCGAGGAAACGTCAGGTAAAGACGACACCAGCAAAGACGGTGAGTCTTTCTCTTCAACAGGACTTTGCTTTTCTTCTGAAACGTCTTCTGACATGTTCCGATTTTCCTTTAGTTACGCAAAGCTCGGGGTTTGACGTTTAGCAATAAGTTCAGGGGTCTGAACGGCGGTGTGCAAGACATGGTTCACCAGCGTGTCATACGCAATGCCCATGGCGTTGCATTGGGCCGGTAAATCGCTTAAGTCCGTCATACCGGGGATGCTGTTGACTTCTAAAATGTAGAAATCGCCTGCTTCTGTGGTGACAAAATCGGTGCGACTCATCCCATGGCAACCCAGCGTTTCATGTACAGCAAGGGCTTCATCTTGGATGGCTTTTGTGGCGTCAGGTGTGAGTTCCGCAGGCAGAATGAATTCCGTCAACCCCTTGGTGTACTTGGCTTTGGTGTCGTACCACCCTGTTTTAGGACGCAGTTCTAAAATCGGCGTCACCGTTGGCACGCCGTCCACATTCACCACACCCACGGTGAGATCCTTGCCTTTGGCGAAGCGTTCCACCATGATTTTTCCACCATGTTCAGCGGCTAAATCTAGGGCATCGACGAGTTCATCGGCATGTTCGACTTTTGACATCCCAACGCTTGAGCCTGTTTGTAAAGGTTTCACCATCATCGGCAAGCCAATTTCTTTTAAGAGACTTTCGATAAAATGAAAATCAGCCCCTTCATCAGGGTTCCAATAAAAGGTCTTCGACGCCAAAACAGGATGCCCCCCTGCTTTGAGGACACGCTTGGTCAAGTCTTTGTCCATCGTAATCGCACTGGCTTGAAGACGGTTGCCTGTATAAGGGATGCCCAATATCTCAAGCAAGCCTTGAATGGCGCCGTCTTCGCCTTGTTCACCATGGACAGCCAAAAAGGCGACTTGTACATTTAAATCCAGTAAGACTTGGGGCAGGTACTTGTCGACTTCAATGAGTTTCACATGCGTGTAACCCAATCTTAGCAAGGCTTCGTAGCAATTTTTGCCTGAACGCAGAGACACCTCACGCTCTGAAGAGGCTCCTCCGCAAAGCACCGCAATGCGAGCCGAAGGGTTAATTTGAAGCAAACCGTGCGTGGCAGGATTCGTCCAGCCTTCAAAGGGATTCGTTTGAACGACGAGCATGGTGGGGGTCTCCTTCTTTAAGGGCGTGCCATAAGGTTTTTTCTGCTTCGGTGGCTAGCCCAATGAAACGGTTTTCGGGGTAGATGCGTAGTGTGTAAGCGTCCCACACGGCGACTTGCATCTGTCGCATAAGGGTGAGGACATCGGTAGATGTGGCGTGATTCGTATTGACGATAAAATTGGCGTGTAAGACACTAACTTCCGCACCGCCGACCTTCCACGTGCCTTTTGCGCCTAAATCTTCGAGCAATTTGCCCGCACTTAGAACGACGTCTCCACCTTGAGGGGGCGTGGTGGGGTTGCGGAAGACACTGCCTCCGTTGGGTTCAATCGGGTGATGTGCTTTTCGAAACGCGATATTTCGCTCCATGAGGGCTTTGCTTTCAGAAACATCCCCTGCTTGAAAACGGCATTCCGTGGCGAGAATAATCTGTTTTTGAGAATCCACCGCACTATAGCGATAGTCATAGGCTAAATCAGATGCTTCCACCCAATCGGCGATGCCTTTTTGAAGGTCAAATACGAAAACACGCTCCACAATGCGAGCCGTGTCCTGCCCCATGGCTCCTGCGTTCATCACGGCGGCTCCGCCCATCGTACCGGGAATACCGATCATGTATTCGCCCCACTGAAAGCCTGCTTCGACAACCGTGTGAGCCACTTTCGCCAAATGCACGCCTGCTTCAATCAAGAAGCGTCCGTCGCCGAGGGCTTGCATGTTGGCTAACTTGCGAGTAATCAGCGTATGCCCTGCAATGCCAGCACTGGCGATTAAGGTATTGCTCCCCCAACCCAGCACATTGAGCGTGGTTTCGCCTGATTTCACCTTGGGAGCTAAATGCTGCAAGACGTCCACGGCTTCATCAAGCGTGGTGGGAAACCATGCGACATCCATATTACCCCCAATGCGATACGTCGAATACGGCGCTGACGGCTTCTCATATTCAGGGGAAAAACTCACGGAAGCGTGTGACGACGGTGTGTCAAGCATGAGCAGATGCCTCCTCTGACTCAAACGGGATGCTTCTCAAGAGGCTCGTAATCGTGCCTGCCCCCATAGAAAGGATACAATCGCCTGCTTCTGCGGAAGCTTGCAGTTCACGTTTTAACGCCTCTACATCAGGAGCATAGGCAATCTGTTGTTGAGGGTATTTTGCTTTCAACGCCTCCACAAAATGTGGACTGTCGACGCCTGCAATCGGATCTTCAAAGGCGTGATAGGTGTCTATAATATAGACGACATCTGCCGATTGAAAGGCGTCGAGGAAGCCTTCCCACAAGGCTTGAAGGCGGGTGTATCGATGCGGTTGAAAACAGGCGATGAGCTTGCCGTTTAAGTTAAGTTCTTGCATACGTTGACGGCT
Organism: Vampirovibrionales bacterium; assembly: GCA_947458095.1. Classification (GTDB taxonomy): domain Bacteria; phylum Cyanobacteriota; class Vampirovibrionia; order Vampirovibrionales; family JAJTHC01; genus JAJTHC01. The sequence goes on from CANGYO010000001.1 coordinate 60,584, forward strand.
GGCATCTAACGTGACACGGACTTCGGTGGGATGATGGGCGTAATCGTCCACCCACAGGGCGTTTTTGTAGCATCCCAAGACTTCAAAACGGCGTCCCATGCCTGTAAAGGCTTGCAACCCTTGAGCGATGTCGTCAAAGGCAATCCCTAGTTGAGTCGCTACAATAGCCACCATAGAGGCATTCCAAGCATTGTGCCATCCCGGTATTTCTAGTTTAAGCATTCCAGTCGGCTCACTAACTGTGTCATTTTCAGTACTCAAATCCTCGTGTACGTTTATGTACACGTCGGATTCTCCGTGCTTCAATTCCTTGTTATTGAAGCCGTCTGAAACGCTTAAACTAGAAATACTATCGCTGTTTTCAAATCCAGCCGATTGACTCGCCTGATTGATATTTTGCCACGTTGAATCAGCATAGAGCCACAAGGAAAAGCCGTCACTTTCTTGCTGAATCAAGTAACGATCCCCTGCTTCTTCAAAGGATTCCGCACGAGTCTTGTCATCAAAAACCCATAAACGACAAACATTTTCAGGCAAGGCATGGATAGTTTTTAGCGTATTCTCACACTGTCCGTTTAAAACAACCGTCGGCGTTTGACTGGTATTAAAACTGGTGATCTGGCTAAAAAAGCGTTCAAAGGTAGTCAACAAATGCGTTAACCCGTCGGTGTAGTGATCCGCATGATCCAGCTCCAAGTTAGCGAGAATGGTGAAGGTCGGGGCATAGCGTAAAATCGTGCCGTCGCTTTCGTCCAATTCCGCCACGCAGGTCGTCGCCCCTTCTGCCAAGCGAATGTTCTGCCCCAATTGAGGCAACTTACCCCCAGCAATGCTCATGGCTGGATAGTTCGCCTGATGCAAGACGCTGTCCATCAAGCCTGTTAGAGTCGTTTTGCCGTGCGTGCCTGTTAAGCCTATCGTGGTTTGGGTTCCCAAGCTTGGGCTGTGCATCAAGCCTTGCAAAACTTGCGATCGATGCCACAACGGCTGTTGCCGTGCGAGTGCCTGTTGAACTTCGGGATTCGCTTCGTCAATGGCGGTCGAAAGCACCACCACCGCCTGTTCTGGCACCTGTTCTGCTAAATGCCCTTGAAAGACCGTGATGCCTTTTTCTTGCAAGCGTTGCGTCGTGCTAGACACGTTCACATCACTGCCTGAAACGTCGAAACCCTTGGCTTGCATCGCCAAAGCCAAGGCACTCATGCCTGCACCACCAATGCCGACAAAGTGAAACGGTGGACGTGTTTTTAGCACACCGTCTAGTCGCAAGGCATCGAGGGGGTTAAGGCTTTTTTCAAGTGTTATGCTATCAACAAGGGTCATGGGTTGAAGATGTCCTTTTACGGTATAAACACTTCATATTGTAGCATAAAAAGCGATAGAAAGCTCTAGCCAAAAAGGTAAGCAGGCTCTATAATGGGAGTCATACCCTAATTTGATGATAAGGTCACTTCTGCCATGCTAAAATCTCGTTTTTCTTCGCTTTCGTTGACGTTACTCGTTTTAACAAGCCTATTCCTAACGCAAATGGATGCCTTGGCGTTGTCTCCCACCGCCGTAGAATGGCATCAAAAGTCACGCAACGCCATTCGTGAAGAACGTTACACCGATGCAGAATCCGACATTCGCCAAGCCATTACCTTCGATTCTTACGATCCGCTTTTGTACATCACGCTCGGTGAAATCTACCAAAAGCAAGGCTTGGTGGATCAAGCCATTCAAGCGTACGATCGTGCCGCCCAGCTCGATTCTAAGGATCCTGCGATTTACTTTAGCTTGGGAACCTTGTACGAGCAGAAGCAGGATTATCCTTCGGCTCAATACAACTATGAAATCAGCCAGCAGAAGAATCCGTCTTATACCTATGTGGAATCTCGCTTGGCTCGCTTGCTGGGCTTTCAAAAAAAATACGATTTAGCCATCGACAAATATGAGAGCTATCTCAATCAAGCCCCCCGTGATTTTGAGGCTCATTCGCAGTTGGCTCGCTTTGCGGTAGCCACCACTCGCCCTGAAGATGCCCAAACCGCCATTCAACATTTGTTGTATGTGAAAAAAGAAGCCCCCGCTCTTTATAAGGATGAAGCCCTGCTGGCTAAAGCCTACCTGCGTTTAAACGATCCGAAAAGTGCGTTGGCGGAACTGGCATCCGCCAAAGAAAACGGTCGCTATAGTACGGAAGTGGCTAATTTACAGTCGGTCGCCAATGAAGCCTTGGGCAATATCGCGGTTGCCATCAAAGACTTGAAAATCGCGGCGGAAAGCAATCCTGAAGATGCCAATTTTCAGTATCGTCTGGCGTTTTTAAGTGCCAAACAAAACCAGTATACGGATGCACTCAAGTATCTCACCAGCTATTTGCAGTTGAATCCCAGCGATGTCAACGCTCGGGTGACGCAAGTGGCGTGGCTGAACCGCCAAGGAAGCTATGTCACCGCTAAAAACGTGGCACAACAGCTCTTGACTCAAGAAAAACTCAATGAAGACCAAGCCCTTGAATTGTGGACGCAACAGGCGTTTGCTGCTTTAAAAACCAACGACTATAAAACATCTGCCGATTTGTATGAAAAAGTCTTTGCAGCAACCGCTCCCGCTGAAGAAAATTACCGTACGATTCAACAAAACTTGGGTGTTGCCTTTTATCAATCAGGGCAACTACAAAAAGCCTTAGGCGTATATCAAGATCTTTTAGCCAGTAAAGCCCTAGACACCGATGAAACCGCCCTTGTCAAAAAAGATGTCTACCATATTTACCTGAAAAAAGGGCAATTGGCGAGTGAAAGTAAGGACTTTGAAACGGCAAAAAACTTCTTAATTGACGCTAAGCCCTATGCTCAATCCACCGAAGATTTGCAGGATTTACGCCTTGAACTTGGTGCCTTGTACTTGGAAAATCAGTATGCCGCCGAAGCGGTGGCGTTGTATGAAGAAGCCTTGGTGCAAGATCCCAACAACGTCGAAGCAGGTTTGAACTTGGCTAGCGTGTGGCGAGAGTCCGCCCCTGCCAAAGTCTTGCCTTTGCTAGAGACTATCTTAAAACAAGCGAATCTGCCTGAATCCGCTAAGTGGGACGCCACCTATTACAAAGCCAGTGCGTTGATTGAGCTAAGCCGAAAAGCGGAAGCCTTGCCTTTGCTGGAATCATTAAAAGCATCCGCTTTAAGTGCTAAGCCGAAGGCGTTGAATGCCGAAGGCTGGTTGGCACTGGGTACCTTGTATCATGAAAAAAAGTTGTATCTCCAAGCAGAACAGGCTTATCAAGAAGCCGTTAAGCTTGATGCCGACAATGCCTTAGCGTCTTATAATTTGGGGTCCGTGTACTTGGCACAAAAAGAATACGGCAAAGCACGAGTCGCTTTACTGCAAGCCATTCAAGGGGAAAAGCCGATTACCCAAGCGTTTTATGCCTTAGGCTTGGTGGAAGAAAATAGTCAAAACAAGCCCAAGGCGATTGAATACTTGCAGGAATACTTGAATCGAGCAGGGGAGCTTTCTGCTCAAACCAAGGAAAAGGTCGAAGCCAAGCTGAAACTTTTAAGTGGCACACCTTCTGCAGTAACACCTTTAAAGCCTGTCGCATCAACTGTTAGTCCGCCTGCGCCTAAGACAGATCGCTTGCCTTTATAGTATTTTTTATACAAAATGTTCTATAGTGTTTTAAATAATTTCCCCTACAGTGTCTATACTTTGTCGCTACGATTCTCGATGTGCTTATGGTCGTCTCTGTAAACTTCACACATCTGCGAGTCTAGGCTCCTAGAATCCGCTTATGCGCTATTCAAACTGTGAACAGGTATTAATGACCCATCATGGCTAGCGGAGGCGCCTCAATATCTAACGACTCTAACGCCACAGGATCCTTCATAATGCTGTTGTGCATGCCGTAAGTGAAGTAAATCGCCAAGCCAATCGCCAACGCCACAAGGGTAAGGAACCACGCCGAAGACGACAGGCTCATCATCAACCAAAGGCACCCTGCCACGCCCAAAAGGGGAATGGTGATGCCGAAGGGGACTCGGAAGGGACGTTTGGCTTCAGGCATGGTAAAACGTAAAATCACCACACCCACGCAGGCCATGAGGAACACAAACAACGTGCCTAAGCTTGCGATATGCGACACCAACGAAATCGGCAATAAGGCGGCTCCTAAAGCACCGATACCTGCCACAATCCACGTCGCAGCCAGCGGTACACCCATGTGGGGGTCCATTTTTTTCAAGAAAGCAGGTAAAAGACGGTCTCGGGCAATGGAATAGACGACTCGCACAGTCGCCATTTGCATGATGAGCATGACTGAGCTAATGCCGATGACTTCGCCAATCACCACGAGCAGGTCGGCACCTGGCACTTTCATGGCGGTCATGGTTTGAGCCACCGCTGCGGTGCGGTGAATGGATTCAATCGGATTCACTGCTGTGACCACAACCGTCACCAAAATATACAAAACGGTACAAATTAAGAGCGATCCCAAAATGCCAATGGGCATGTCTTTCTGCGGATCTTTCGCTTCTTCGGCGGAACAGGCGAGGGCGTCAAAGCCGACGTAGGCAAAGAACATCAACGCCGCCCCTTTAATGATGCCGTCATTGCCAAAGGGAGCAAACGTTTTCCAGCCTTCAGCGAACCAATGCTTGGGCAGTAAATCAGGGTTGCTAAACAAGAACCAGCCCCCGATCGCTAAGAAAAAGAGGATAATGCCGATTTTGGTATAGACCATCGCCGTGGCGAGCTTGGCGTTTTCTTCCACGCCTTTGGTCAACAACCACGCACAAAAAAGCAGTCCCACCAAAGGGAAAATGTCAAAACTATGGTTGATGACGAGCGTCAAAATATCGGGGGAACCAGGTAGTGTGAAGGGTATCTTGCTTGTAGCGACCGACGCTTCATGGAGGGGGATCTTCTGCCCTTTTTCAAGCACGGTAAAGGTGGATGTATTCAACCAAGTCGGCACACCGACGGCTAAAGCAGGGTTATGAAAAAGATTCGCCAAGGCTTCGCCAAAGATTTTGACGCCATATAAAATGGTTTTACCCCAGCCTTGGGCAATACACATGTTGCCCGCCAAGTATTCCACCACGAGCAACCAGCCCACGATCCATGCCACGAACTCGCCTAGGGCGATGAACATGTAGGAGTAGGCGGATCCTGAAATGGGAATCAACGTCGAAAGTTCGCTGTAAGACAAGGCACAAAAGACGCAAATTAAGCCTGAAATCAAGAAGGAAATGACCAAAGCAGGCCCTGCATTGTCGGCCGCCCCTTGCCCTGTAAGGACGAAAATCCCTGTGCCGATCATGGCGGAAACGCCGAAGACGATGAGATCTTTTGCGGTAAGGGTGCGTTTTAAGCCTGCGTCATCCGCTTGATGTTCAGGCAGGGGGCGGGATCGGGTGAGGCTGTCCAACAAGGAAGGAATAGAGGGCATCAACACATTTCCTTTAAATCTTTAAATACAAAACAGGGATTGAAGGCACAGAGAAAGTTCAAGTCGGATGAAGATTCAAGGAAAAACAAACGGCTTTTGAGGCGTGTAGACATACTACATAACGAAAAAACGGCTTGTTTTGTTGATTGCTTGCAATCACTCACGCTTCGTGCACATGAAGATTCGCCGAATGGGACTTTCTCTGTACCTTCGATTATAAACCAAACGATGGATGAAATCCATAGGACCTATTGTCATCATTAAAGGTGAAGGACAAATACGTCGAAAGAAGCGTAAGATTTATTTGTTTAAGAATGCATAAATCTTAACAAAAACACAAGCTTTTTGAAAGCTTTTGCTTAAAAATTGTTACCTTATAAGGACAAAATACGATGGGTATTACATTCGGCGGCATCAGTTCAGGCTTGCCTGTCAACCAAATTATTGATGCGACCATCGCATCTGAACGTAAACCCTTAGATGTCATTCAGACTCGCATCGATAAAACCAATACTCAAAAAAGTACGTTAGCCACCATTACCTCTCGTGCGAAAACCTTTCAAACCGCCTTAAAAGTCTTTACGTCGACCTCTATTTTGGATGCGAACATCTTCCAAGCCCGCAAAGCTACATCCACCAACACCGACGCCTTGGATGTCACGACATCCGCAGGAGCCAATCTTGCAAACTTAGCCGTAAAAGTCAATACCCTTGCCACAACGACAACGGCTCGTTCGACGGCAAAACCCGGAGCGTCTGCGACGTCAGGGACGCTCTTAAGTTCGATTAAAAATATGTCGCTGACCTCAGGCACCTTTAACGTCTACGTAAACGGCGTGGCTTCAAGCGTAAGCGTGGATGCAACCACCGACACCTTTGGCGATGTACTCGGACGCATCGGGGCGATTGCAGGCGTGACTAGTGCCACCATCAATGCGGATGGGCAATTGGTCGTGAATGCCACCACAGGCGGAACCGTCCGATTCGGATCAACAGGCGATACGTCAAACTTTTTGAAGTTGTCTAAATTAGACACGGCGTTGGAAGCAGGATCCACCTTTACAGGCACTCAATTCTTTTCAACGGTGGACACGAGCCAAGATGTTTCCACAGGTGCGGCGGGCTTGAATACGCCTGTTACGGCAGGATCCACCTTCAAAATTGGCAAAGCCACCTTTGACACCACAGGAAAAAGCATCGCTCAAATTATGAATGCCATTAACAATTCGGCGGATGCTGGCGTTAGTGCCGTTTTCAACAGCTTGAGCAACCGCATGGAATTAACGTCCAAATCCACAGGCCAAGTCGGGATTCAAATGGAAGATGTCACAGGTAACTTCCTTACCGCCATGAATATGGTGAGTGGCGGTAATAGCTTGGCGTCTCAAACCTTGGGAACGAACGCTAAAGTCACCGTAAACGGTACGCAATACCTTTCCACCAGTAACGAAGTGGGTGAAGCTCAAACAGGGCTAAAAGGCATTACCTTAAAGCTTAAGCAAGTCAAAACCGATGCGGACATCAACGTGCTGGTGGATCAAGACACGGACAAACTCACCAAAGCCATTGACAGCGTGGTGACGGCTTTTAACACGATGATTGGTACCATTGACACGGAAACCAAGGCGGACACAGGTAAATTGGGGGTTCAAAATAGTGTGCGTGCTTTCAGAACTCAGATTCGTCAAACCATGACTTCCAGCACCACAGGGCAAGTGACTTATAATAGTTTGGGGCAAATTGGTATTGCCACGGCGAGTAGCAACGGTCAGTCGGCTAATTCAACGCTAACGTTTGATTCGGCGAAGTTAATCACCGCATTAAAGACCAGTCCCGATGAAGTGGAAAGCTTGATTAAGGGAACGACAGGGGTATTTACGCAATTACAAACCCTTGTAGAAAATGCCGTAAAAACAGGCAGTGCGACTGCGGATAAAGGCCTATTTCAGTCGGTTTCAGATAGTTATGACAGCTTTATTACCCGTTCTAAAAAAAGTATTACAGATGGGGAAGCTCGACTAGAAAAGCGACGTGTTCAGCTTCAACGGCAATATGCGGCGTCTGATTCGTTGATTTCGCAATATAAGAGTCAAGGCAATGCGTTGAGTAGTATTGGTTCGCAAACGACTAAATAGAGGCTTCTATCAAAGGCTACATCGTGCTTTTGTGATACGCCTTCTTCAAGACTTGAGCAGGCACTAAATCCTGCATGGCGACTTCATCCCACACTTTCACGATGTTGTAAAAGGCATCACGCTCCACAGGCAAACGACCTGACTGGCGAATGAGATGCGTCAGTTGACGCATCGTAAGCCCTTGCGAGCTTTGTGTGCCAGCGGCATGGGCAATTTTTTCTTGAATCACCGTGCCATCAATATCATCCACCCCAAAGTTCAAGCCCACTTGCGAGATCTTTTCACCAATGTGAATCCAAAAGGCTTTGATATGGGGGAAATTGTCCAAAACCAAGCGAGACACGGCAAAGTTTTTGAGATTTTCAAAGCCTGTTAATGCATATTTCGGATCAATACGGTTGCCTTCATAATAGCAATTCAGCGGAATAAAGCTCAAAAAGCCCCCCGATTTGTCTTGCTGTTCACGAAGAGACATCATGTGAGCCACTCGCTCTTCAGGGGTTTCGCCTAAGCCAGCGAGCATCGTGGCGTTGGATTTTAAGCCCATAGAATGGGCTAAGCCGTGAATATCGAGCCATTCTTCACCCGTGATTTTACCTGGGCAAACTTCCTTACGGATGCGTTCGGCGAAGACTTCGGCTCCTCCTCCAGGTAAGGCTTGCAAGCCAGCATCGATGAGGGTTTGAATCACTTGCTCAATCGGTAGGGCTTCTAGTTTAGCGATGTAATCGAGTTCCGCAGCGGTGAGTCCCTTAACATTGACGTGAGGAAACTCCTTTCGCAAGGCTTTGAAGAGATCCGCATAATAGGCGAGATCCGCCCCTTTGTAATGCCCTGCCACAATGTGGAACTCTCGTAGGGTGTCTTTTTCAGGGTAGGCGTGAATATCCGCAATCACTTTGTCGATCGCCCAAAAGTACGCATGAGGCGACGCTGGGCCTTTTTTGAAGGAGCAGAAATGGCAGGTGTCTTCGCAAATGTTCGTGGGGTTAATGTGGTAATTATGCACCCACCACACATAGGCTTGTTCGGCTTCGGGGGTGCGAATTTTACGAGCCAAATCGGCGAGCATACCAACCCCTAGAAGGTCGGGGCTGTTATATAGGTGGACGGCATCGTCATAGCTAAAGCGTTCACCAGCGAGGACTTTGTCTAAATACGGTTTAAGGGAATCGTGTTGATGAGTGAAGTAAGCATCGATGTAATCAGGCACGTCGTAAGGCATGGGGTTTTCCTGTTTCTAAGTTTAGATTATAGTGATTATACCCCATTCTAACATGGATAAGCGTGGGGATTCTATAAAAATCTAAAAAGAACCCCCCCCTCTCTTCGTGAGAGGGGGGCTTTTATTTGAGAGAGAGAGATGGAAATTAGAGAAAGAGAACAAATACCTTAGAAAGAAAAGCCAGAACTACAATAAACAGAGAGAGAGAGATGAAAAAATTATTGCTGCAAAAGCTTCAACGCCAATTGTGGCAATTGATTCGCTTGCGATAAAACTTGCGCCGACGCCTGCTGTAAAATCTGATTCTTCGTCATTTCCGCCGATTCTTTTGCAATATCCGTATTGCGGATGCGTGATTCAGACCCTGACAAGTTTTCTATGGCGATCCCGAGGTTCTTACTGCTCGATTCTAAGCGGTTAATCATCGCACCTAAGGACGCCCTACGGTTGCCGATGCGAGCTAAAGCGATATCAATTTTACTGAGTGTGTTGAGTGCTGAGCTGTTGTTACTAAAACCGAGAGAAGAACCCGCCGTCATTGTAAATAAAGCCGACGAGGTAATGCTACTAAAGGGATTGACGCCCCCCACGTTGGCGATATTGATGCGATCGACTTGTGAATTGGCGTTTGAACCCACCTGTAAATAATAGCTCGTAATCGATCCATTCAATAAGCTACGCTTGTTGAATTGCGTTGCTGCGGCAATACGGTTTAAATCAGCAGAAAGCTGGCGAACTTCAATACTCACCGCACTACGTTGTTGGGAAGAGTTCGTGTCGTTGGCGGCTTGAACGGTGAGTTCACGCATCCGCTGGAGGTTTTCAACCACGGTTTGAAAGGTTCCATCCACCACGTTTAGGACGTTAATGCCGTCTTGTGTATTGTCTAACGCTCTTTGAGAACCTCGAATTTGTGAACGCAAACTCTCAGAAATTTGAAGCCCTGCGGCGTCATCGCTGGATCGGTTAATTTTAAAGCCTGACGATAATTTTTCATAGCTTTTGGACAGCTGCATGGTGTTGACGTTTAATAAACGTTGTGAACTAATTGATTGAATATTGGTATTAATAATAATGCCCATGCTTGTTTTCTCTCCTGATCTCTCTCTTGGGATACATCAATAAAGCCCCTACGCTTCAAACGATGTATGAAGGGGGTTACAATAAAAGTCTCTCTGGTCTAGCGAATGTTTGACACGCTTGTGTATAAGGTATCGGTTGGGGAGACGGGAACTTGTGGAGGCTCCTTCATGCGGAGGAGAAAAACGGTTCAAAGCATCGGCTCGTCGTATTGATGGTGTTCGGTAGATGAAGCGTATGACGATAAAAAAAGGGTTGACAAGCGACTCGCAAAACGCTAGACTGATAAACCCTTTCTGCTATAAAAATAACAAATGGAGCTTCTCTTTTTTATGAATATCTCGCCTTTTACTTCTAAAACACTGGTACTTAGAAATGGATCTGAAACAAGTCAAGCTCAAACGCCGATCCCTGTATCCCCTACGGCTCAAGTCCCCACGATTCAAGTCACGCCTCAATGGCAAGATTCTAAAGCCTTTCGTGTGGCAGGTCAAACCGCCTTACTCGCTGGATTCGGCGCCTTAGGAGGCATAGTCGCCCATGCTCTAAAGGCAAGCCCGACAACCTTTGGGTCTGCTGTTAATACCGCCAAGCAACCGCTTGAACAAAACAAATCCCTTCGGAATTATGCGATTCTCGGCACCGCTATCGGAGCAGGCATTGGCTTGCTATGGGGAGCCTTACGAGGTGCCAACATGAAAAGTCCCGAAGCGTTGGCTCGTGAACGGTACGAAAAAGATCAGCGTGTGCAGTTGTTGAACACAGGCCAAGTGAATCAGTACCAAGCCGTGCCTGTCTTGAGTGCGGGCGTTCATACGGATGGCGTCGCTAATGCGTCGTATTTTGTGCAAGATCGACCTGTTGAAGTCTACAGTCACCACGATTCCAACGATTTTTTCACCAATATGCTGTTGTGGCATATGATGAGCAATAACAACCGTTCTTATGAAACGCATCACTACCATTATAATGACAGCAACCACGACACGCCTCGCTCGTCGTCTCGCTCTCGTGGGGTGCGAACGTCTGGCACGACCTCATCCAACTTTCACCCTAGCCCTTCGGGGATGAAGTCAAGCGGTCGTGGCTTTGGGACGTCTCGGTTAAGCTCGTCTAGCTCGGGGCGTTCGTCGTCTAGCCGAAGTTCTCGCAAGTAAGGGCGTTGTCGTGTCAGTTTGTTGCAAGGGGATATTTATCATAATACTCAATCGGATGCCGAAACCCAAGGTAACTACGAAGGTCATCAGGGACTTTCTGGTACCATACTTTGAACTGTTCTGTAAAGCTGGTATTGTCTGAAATATGTTGATGAAAATAACGAATAATTAGATAGAAATGAGCAATTCGTCTATTGCTAAACGTATAGTCATGCTTACCATCTTGTGCATTTTCTCTAAACTCATCAAAAGCGTAAATCACAGGAGGCACTATGCCAAATTCACGATTCCATACCCTTCCATGGTGTGCTGAAATGTTTCTTAAATTCCCCAATGCGTTAACCGCTTTGACAAAATCTTTATCGGAATGGTACCCGTAATGTTTTGCAATGTCTTTTCGGTGCGATCGCTTCAATTTTTCTATTATTTTAGACAAAGTACCAAACATTAACGTTTCTACAATCATCCAAGACGGAGGAAATTGGTCTTCATATTTATATTTAAAGCTCGCAATGAACGGATGACGCGGTTCTTTTTCATTAAACTCCATGTCATTGCAGACCTGATGGAAGCAACTAGAAAATTCTTTGGTGTCTTTAAAATGAGCTTCTTTAAGATACCATAATTCAGGAAAAGGCTCATTTTGGGACTTTCCGAAATTACAAAGTTCTAGGTCTAATCGAGTTTTTAAGGAAATTTCAATTTTAAATAAGGCATCCAATAGTATTTGACGAACTTGTTCATCTAACTGATATATCGTGTAGACATCTTTAAAACGGGTATTCTGCCTAAAAATATGCTGGGTTGAATCATCTAAATCGTCTCGATAATAAAAGTGAAAATATCCAGATAGTCTATAATATCCTACGGTTTCTAGGATATTTGCAATAAACCCTTCTTCTTCTTCTTCTTCTTCTTCCGTGAAGCACAAACCTCTTTTTTTGAGTAATGCTATTTTTTCAGATGTGCTAAGAAAAGGCTTTTCAAACAAAAACGCACCCTTTTCTGCATCACTTTTCAAATGAAAAGTGCTAGGCCGGATGCGTGTGTTGTCTACATTATTACAAAGTTCTTCCATATTGTCAATACTTCCATACAGTATCTACTTCTTTTGGCTTCTATTTAAGAGAACCCCTTCGATAAACATTCAAACTACCCTTCTAGCAGATACTTGTAAGACACAGGCACTACCAGCTGGGTGAGTTGTTCCAAGGCATCGGCGTATTCACGGATCTCATACTGAGCCCCTGCGTGCGTCCGCAAGTGGATGAAATTGGTCAAGGCTTGCAAGCTAATCGTCCAATAAAACTCCGTGTAAATATTCAACGGCAACACCCCACGAGCCTGCTCTTTGGCTACACCCGCCTCCACCAGATCTTTATACAAGGCAAAGGTGCCTTGTGCATGATCGGTGTACGCCTTCATCAGCACATCGTTTTGAATAAGCTCATCGGTAGACGCTTGTTTATTGCTTTCCGACTGCGTGCGAAAGCCCCCTTGAGGCGTGTAAAAATCGAAGTCGCTGGCATCCACATAACGCAGGCTCACTTCATTCCAAGCGTGATCCACCGTGTACGCCCCATGCCCTTCGGTGTAGGCAATGCCGACGACATGCTTGTACCACTGGCGAGCCACGAATTCAGGCACCTTGCAATGAAATTGCAACTGCACATGACGAAACGGCGACCAGTGCTGGTGCTTGGCAAGGTATTTAATGAGTTTTTCATCGGCTTCATTGAGTTCGGTTTTGCGTTTGCCAAAGCTCACACGGGCGGAGTTCACCACCGTTAAATCACTGCCAAGGGCGTCGATGAGTTCGACAAAGCCGTGATCCAAGACCTCAATTTTTTTCGATGCTTCTAAAGTGGTGCTAGTCATGGGGGAGTCCTCTCTATATATAAAAGACGGCTATACGTCTTTTACTATTCTAAAGGAAAGGACGAGAAAGTACAAAATCTTGTTACAAATAGTAGATTTTTAAAAATACTGTACAAGGCAACGACTACATATGTTCGTACATACTGAAGAGTGGCATATAGATAGACAACGCCACAATCCCAACAATGACCCCTAAGAACATCAGCAATAAAGGTTCCATAAACGCCATTAAGATCCCAATCCGCTGATCGATTTCTTTTTCTAAATACTCTTGGGCTGTTCCCAATGATTGATCCAAGTTACCCGATTCTTCCCCTGTGGCGACAATGAGCAAGACCAGTTCAGGGATCACCCCTGTTTCGGCAAGGGCAATCCCCAAGCGACGACCTATCTGTACCTGTTTGTTCACCGTCATTAACGTTCCTCGAAAGGTGGCATTGCCGACCGTAGACACGGCATAATCCAAGCCTTCGGTAATGGGAATACCTGCCCCAAAACACACACTTAGGGTTGAAATAAAGCTCGATACATTCGTAAAGCGAATGACTTGATTCAAAACAGGGACATGAATCACGTATTTGTCAATCAAGCGTTTACCTAAATTGGTGGAAATAAACTTAAGGAAGCCCCAAACGGCACAACCCACCGCAGGAAAGGTAATAAACCAGCCACTGCGTAAGCAATTTGAAATAAAAATCATGATTTTGGTAATTAAGGGTAAATCCACCCCCATTTGCGTATATATTTTTTCAAAAGAAGGCAACACAAAGTAAAAAATAACCAGTAAAACGATACCCACTAATCCCAACACAATGGCAGGATAAATGGCGGTTGAAATGACTTTCGCTTTGATTTTTTCCGTGCGTTCCATGAGATCCACCATACGTTCCATGGTCACATCGAGTTCGCCTGAACTTTCTCCTGCTCGCGTGATATTGATGAAAATTTCGCTAAACACTTCGGGGAACTTGCCCAACGCTTCTGAAAACGCCATTCCCCCTAAAATATCTCGACGCACGGATTGTACCATGGCTTTATAGGTTATTTTTTCTGAGAAGTTTTCAAAATAAAGGAGCGATTCGGTAATGGGAATGCCTCCACGAATCATAATCGCCAAGTTCCGAGAAAACGTCATTACTTCACTACTGCTTATTTTGCTTTTAAAGCCAAAGGTAAACTTCTTCTTGACGATATTGCCTGACCCGTCTTGATAACCTGTCACTTCTTCTAAAGACAAGGTCGAAAGTTGCATGTCTCTTAATTTAGAACGGGCTTCCATTTCACTAGAGGCAGGAATTACCCCTTCTTGTTTTTTATGGTTGACCAAGTTCATGGCTTTATAGGCGTAGTTTGCCATTGCTTAGGCTCCTTCAGGTTTTTTGAATAATAAAACTAAAAATCGTAGCGACAATGAAGACGCCATACGAGGTTTAAACTGTGAAAAGGTATCATTAGCGACTGCCTCCTCTAAAAGGTCCTAAGACCCTTTCAATTTCAGCGAAGTCGACTTTTCCTTCCATGATTTTTGTTCTGGCACACACGCCTAAAGAAATCATGCCACGTTTCATGGCGGTATCTTCTATTTCCAATTCATTGGCTTGAGACGCAATTAAATGACGTAGTTCTCGATCAATCATCATGATTTCATAAAGTCCTGTACGTCCAAAATAGCCTGAATCCTTACACATTTCACAACCTTTCGCCGTATAAATAATTAAGGATTCTTCTGGGGCGGGAGGGGTGGTATGGTATTCGTATAAAATCTCTTTCTGCTCTTCAGTGGCTTCGTGGGCTTCCTTACAATGTGGACACAAGGCTCGTGTGAGTCGTTGAGCAATGACGCCGTTTACGGCGGCAGAAATTAAACTACTGGATGCCCCCATTTCAAGCATACGGGTAATGGTGGTGGCGGTTGAGTTGGCGTGAATGGTAGAGAAAACCAAGTGACCTGTCAACGCTGCGTGAATCCCTGCTTCTAGGGTTTCATAGTCACGAATTTCTCCCACCATAATTACGTCAGGGTCTTGGCGTAATAAGGCTCTCATTGAACTGGCGAAGGTGAAATCGGCTTTGGCATTAACTTGCGATTGGTTGAGTCCTTCAATTTTTAATTCAACAGGGTCTTCAACGGTCGACACGTTAATGAGTTCACTGTTAATTTTATTCATAATCGTGTACAACGTGGTGGACTTCCCCGAACCCGTTGGCCCACAAACGAGTACAATGCCGTAAGGGGCTTTGTAAAGGAGTTCAATTTTATGGGCATCTTCTGGCGTAAAGCCTAGCTTGGTGAAATCGGTGACGGTGGCGGAAGGGCGAAGAATCCGCATAACCATTTTTTCACGCCCTTCGGTGACAGGAAGGGTGTTGACACGAAAATTGTATTCTACCTTCTTATAGTTGATGGACATACGTCCATCTTGCGGACGCCGACGATCTGAAATGTCCATTTTCGCCATAACTTTAAGGCGGGTAAGAACCGCACCTTCCATGTTTTGGGGGATATCCAAGACTTCTTTTAAGACACCATCGGAACGAAAACGCACCACATAATGCCCTTCTCGTGGTTCGATGTGAATATCAGACGCCCCTTGAACAACGCCTTGCACGAGCAGTGAGTTTACAAAACGCACCAAAGGATCGCTCGTGTCTTGGATTTCGGCTTCACCCATGGCTCGAATGTTGTCGAGCCGTTGGGCTTGTGCAGACAACTTCACTTGACTTGCACTAGCGAGCTGGTCTAATAAATCACGCGTGGCGTCTTTGTTGCCTCTGGCTCTTAACGCTTGCTGGGCTTCAAATTTAAGCATCCAATGACGATAGTCCATCGGCAAGGTAGACACAATCTGAGGACGCGTTCCTTTTAAAAACGTCACTTCTTCTATCGCTGAGGCATCGGTCGGATCCACCATCGCAATAACCAAGCGTCCATGTGAGTTGGAAACAGGCACAAGGTAGTTTTCTTCAATAATTTCTTCAGGAATAAGTTCAAGCAATTCTGCATTAGGTTGCACATTTTCCAAAGAATAATATTTCGTGGGAAAGCATTTACCAATCAGCTGTACTAATTCTTCTCGTGTTAAAATACCTTCTTTTAAAAACTGTTCATCTAACGTAATTTTGTCTCGTTCAGAACGTTCCATAATCGTGACGAGCAATTCAGGTTTGATGTTTTTGACTTCTTGCACATATTTAATCACACTTTGAAGAAAAATACTGGCACTTCCTTCAACGACTCCGAGCGACAAAGCACTCACCTCCTTTTAAATCCATTAGGGCTTTGGCTAAAATTACTTAATTGTTTTACCAAAGGTACGGCTATAGCCACCAATGTAGTCATTGTAAGGGGTGACGCTATAAGGGTCTTCCGTTTTGGCTTGATGACGTTTATGAGCTTTTTTCGTACTCGGTGTATTTGCAACGTCTTTGGGGTCTGGCATCACGTAACGACCTGTTTCAATTTTGAGTTCACCTCCTTTTTCACCCATGACTTTTACGTCGGAAGGGGTGACAGGCGTACCTGTTCGACCATGTTGGGGAAGGGTCAAGGCATCTGAATCAGAAGCGGGTTTGGGGTTTCCATCAAAGTAAGGCGAATTGATGTCTTCTTTCAAAATGTGAGGCGTCACTAGAACAACGAGTTCCGTTCGTTGAGTCGTGTTACCTGCAGAAGTTGTGGCACGGAACATGGCCCCCACAATGGGTAAATTAGCAAGCCCAGGGATTTTGTCCCATGATTCGCGACGCGTATCTCTCAGCAACCCACCAATGGCGAGGGTTTGACCGTCTTTAACACGGGCAGACGCTATGGTAAACTCACGGTTAGAAACCTCAGGGGCACTGACGGCTCCATTGCCGCCTTCTTTAAGGGCAATCAATTGTGTGACCGAAGGTTTTAACGCCATGGTAACATTACCGTCATTGGTAATGACGGGGGTTAAATCGAGTTGAATCCCTACTTCTTGACTGTTGGCGGTCCAAGTCACCACTGGCACCCCAGCCATAGGCACGGTGATTTGTGAGGTAAAATAGACAATGGTATCCGTAATACTCACGCTGGAAGTCGTGCCGTCGACCGCAATAAGCGTGGGATTCGCCAAGATTTTAGCTTTGGTGTCATTATTATTAAAGTTAAAGCCTATGCCAGGGATTCGAAATTTTCCTACAGATCCGTTATCAGAACCACCACCCAAAAGGCTTAAAGGCTTGCCTCCATAAGTAAAAGGTGAACCTGTCAATGTAGCAATCTGAAACTCTCCAAACCCAAACGTTCCGTTTGTAATGGGTTGCATGACCTTGGTGTTGGATTTCGTGAGTTCCACCAAAGAGACTTCAATCATCACCTGCGGACGAGCCACATCGAGTTCATGAATCAATTCTTCCACCAAGTGTAACTGTTCAGGTGTGCCGTAAACGGTTACTGTGCCTGTGGCATGGTTAGGTACCATTGAAAACCCACCACGCACATAAGAAGCACTCCCACCAGCTGCACCGCCAGCTGCACCACCAGCCGCACCGCCACCAGCTGCACCGCCAGCACCACCACCAGCTGCACCGCCAGCACCACCACCAGCTGCACCGCCAGCACCACCGCCAGCACCACCGCCAGCACCACCACCAGCTCCACCGCCAGCACCACCGCCAGCACCACCACCAGCTCCACCGCCAGCACCACCACCAGCTGCACCGCCAGCACCACCGCCAGCACCACCACCAGCTCCACCGCCAGCACCACCGCCAGCTGCACCACCAGCACCACCGCCAGCTGCACCACCAGCTCCACCCGCTGCTGCCCAACCTGCGGTGAGTGTGGTAAATACACTCAAAGCAATCGTGGTTTCATTGCCATGCATAATTTTAAAGACTTTACGGTTACGAGGAATATCAATTTGTGGCAAAAGCTCTTCAATCAACTCCACTTCACGATCGGTTGCCACGACCAATAAACTATTGGTATTGGGGTCAAAGGTTGCCACTGCGGCATTATTGGTACCAGGTTTATTGGCGGCAAAAATGGTTTGATTCAATTGCGTAGAAACCTGTCCCGCATCTCTATATTTAATGGGAATTACTTTAAATATCTTAGCATTTAAGGAACGGGCATTGGTGGTGGCGGTATTGGCAACTACAATTGTATTACCTTCTTGCGTATAGCTTAACCCACCTGTGATAAAAATATATTCTAACGCCTTATTGACGCTGATATTTTTAATATCCACCGTCATCACCCCTGACACGGATTCATCGACAATAATGTTGAAATGCCCTTGTTCCGCCAGCAATTGTAAAATATCGACAATGCTGGTATTTCTTAAGTTTAAATCCACCCGAGCCGATTCAGGAGCCACTTTAATCCCCTTGAAAATACTGACAGGCTTATGGGAAAGCTGTTCTGTCGGTAAAATCGAAACAGGGTAATTGGTCGCAGACGCTTGGGGTAAGAGCAAACTCATAAAAGGGTTGAACAGTCCTAAAATCAGTGCCATCGCACCGATGGACGTCCAGCCAAAGTGAAGCCCTTTGAAAGGTAAATGTGTTCGAGTAGTGCGAGGGTTTGGAAAGGAAGGAAAGGAAAACGTCATAATAAAAGACCTTTCATGGCTTTAGTTTAATAAATCTTTAACAATCTGGTCAATGTCTTGAGAAGAAACATCTTTGGAGCTACCCGTTCCTGTTGAAGGGGGGGGGCCTCCTGCAGGGGGCGGGGCATTATTACTACTTGCGTTTGGATCTGATGCGATTGCACCTGTATTCCCTGATCTGGAGAATCCGAAAATATCTTGAATCATTAAGGTTTGTGAAACTTTATAACGTTCTTTTGAGATTGAAATTCGGACGGTACTGCTTGTAATGTCTTCAACTACGGCGTTATAGCCATTTGCAAAGAGCCGAGAGCCTTTTTTAACAAATAAAGTCGTTCCCCCTGCTTGACCTTTGCTTGAAAGGGCTAAAATCGCCATTGGGGAAGTCTTCTTATAAGAAATACCATTGACGCTAATGCTTGAGAGAGCTTCTTGCATCGCAATGGTGGGGTCTACCACAGCAGGTGCTGAAGGCATACCTGGTAAGCCCCCCGCGAAAGGATCTACCGTAGGCTTTTCGACTTTGACCACTTGTAAGGTAATTAAGGGAGAAATTCTTATAAGTGCTTGATAGTAAGGAGAAAGGGCTTCAATATCGTCTTCTTTCGCTTCAATGGGCTTTATATGCATGGCAATTGAAAAAGGATCCACGCCATTACTGGCCAGCATAATAATGTCTTGTTCAACCAACTGCTTGTCCCCCAAAGTCTTATTTTCAGGACTTTTGGACTCCTCACCTGCTGGGGTCTCTGCATCTTGATTGGGGGTGCTTGAAGCATCCGTAGGGGAGCCACTCGTAGGGGAAGCATCAGGCGTTGAAGAAACAGGAGCATTTGTCGCTGGAGAGGTGCTAGAAGCCGAAGGTTCTGCCGCTTTAGGAGGAAGACTATCGCCACATCCACTGAGCATCGTCAAAGAAGCCGACCCTAAAATAAATAGTGCAAGCGTATAGGAAGTAAACCGTTTTGGTAAAAAGAGTGAAGGATAAGGCACGAATCAATACTCCTGTTTCACGATAGTGTTTGGGGGATTCTATTTCTCTCTTTACGAATGACCTAAAAAAGGTAGAATCGTCCCTATATAGTGGTATAATAACGTTATTCACATGCCCTCATGTTCATTTGGGTGTATATATCCACTATCTTTAGGGGAACGAAGACACAGAGAAAGTCCCATTCGGCGAATCTTCATGTGCATGAAGCGTGAGTGATTGCAAGCAATCAACAAAACAAGCCGTTTGTTTTTCCTTAAATCTTCATCCGACTTGAACTTCCTCTGTTTCTTCGAAAGGACATCGCTCAATGATTTCACTTTATATTTCGCTTGATTTTGAAGGTTTTTCAGGTGTCAGCCATGCGAGCCATGTTTTTCCGACTCGTCCTCAAGATTTTCAAGGCTACAACGTGGCACTGAAGCAGGTTAAGTACACATTGGCTAAACTTTTTCAAGCAGTGCCAGATATTGAAAAGCATCGCATCGTCATCAACGATGCCCATGCGAGTATGACCAACCTCTTTTTGGCGGATCTCGATCTACCTCGCTGTGTTGAACTCATTTCAGGCAAGCCTAAGCGATACGGTATGATGGCAGGGCTTGATGCCAGCTTTGACGCCTGCATTTTGCTGGGCTATCACGCCAAAGCAGGAACCTTGAATGCACCGCTTGCGCATACCTTTACGGAAGATGTGGCGGATATTCGCTTTAATGGTATTTCTTTAGGGGAAGCGGGCTTGAGTATTTTATTGGCGGAACTAGGGTTTGGGGTGCCTGTATTGCTCACTTATGGAGACGACCTTTTGGGTCAAGAACTGTATGGCTTGCAAGAACACGGTTTGTACTTGGGGCAGGGGACTCATGTGGTTTCTAAATTGGGGCGAGGTTGGCAGTGTGTTCAAGGGGTGCCTCAGGCAGAAGAGCATTTGGCTACAGCGTTTAAAGCCTTATGTGAAAGAAGTCCTTCACAAAACAAGCAAGCCAAAGAAGCCTTAACTCATTTTTCGCAGGCACGCCCCCTGAGTGATTTTCAAGTGAGCGTGCAGTTTCATTCGCCCCTTATGGCGGATGCTTGTGCGTTGCTCCCTCATTCCGAACGTTTGAATGGAACGACGGTTCAGTTACCCTTGTGTTTTGCTGAAGACACGCCATTGGCGGTTAAAATCCAAGAGGTTTATCAGAGCGTTCAATGTGCGTACAGTCTTGCTCTTTATGCTCATCATTGTTAGAAATTTAATTATAACAGCCTTTGAAGGTGCGATACTTAATCCGAAACATCGCAAAAAGCATCTTCCACGAATCCACCCATACATTGACTTTAGAACCTGCCATATTCGTCCAAGAAACGCCTCGTTCTTCGACGTAAAACCCATGCGTTTCAGCCATCATGAGGTACTCTAAATCGGCAGCAAAGCCCTTTTCAAGCTGTAAATCCGCAAATAATCGATACGCCTGAGCAGGAAAGAGCTTGAAACCACATTGGGTGTCTTCAATATCAGGAATCAACCACTGCGTTAGCTTCTGAAATATCAAGCTCACCACATGGCGAAAGGGATTAAAACGCCTTACAACACCCTCTTCTTCCACAGAACGAGAGCCAATAACAATATGTTCTAAGGCATCGGGGGTTTCGGCATTGAGCCAGTCTTCGATCGTGTCGATCGGCACTGCACGATCGGCGTCATACATCAAGGCATAGCGACCTTTGGCAGCCTTAAAGCCTGCTTGTAAAGCAGCCCCCTTGCCTTGATTGTGAGCTAAGTTCACCAAGCGTAGATAAGGGTTTTGAGCTTGAAGGGTTTCTACGATTTCAGCAGTGGCGTCAAAACTACCATCATTCACCACGATCACTTCCACCGTGTAGGCTTGTGAATCCAAGTACTGTAAGACGTGTTTTAAGGTGTTGGGCAAACGAACTTCTTCATTGAAGGCAGGAATCACAACCGATAAAAAAATATCTTTTACGCCTAAAGTAGGGCTACTTACAAAGGGGGAAATGTAGCGGTCTTCTTGGACTTGTGTTGAATAAAGCATGGTTAAAGTCTCATCTACGGAGTGGGGGCATTGTCATGAGCAGAACTCACCACATAAAGTGTAACACCTTTTTCTGATTTGTGGATGACTTTCCGCACTAGATTTTTAGGCCAGTGGGTGTTTAAAAACGTGGTGTGTTCTTCATCACGTTCCCAGCTCATCAGCATAAAGGGCAAAGGCTGTGATTTTAGTGCTTCAATGGTTTCAATTTCAAAGGGTTCATAGCGACTTGTAAAGTTAGAATTGTAGCGTTTCCCTTTCCACCACAGGCGTCTTGCCGTGTTAGTTTCGTCCTGCTGAACATAGCATAGCCACGAAAAAGGGACTTGATTAAACCAGCCGACGACAGGGCGTTCTAAAAGTTCAGGGTTTTCTTTTTTCAAGGTGTACACGATGCTCCGCATACTGCGGTATTCAGGGAAGACGGTGGCACCAAATTGTGGTTGATGAATCACCGCATCAAAGCCCCAGGCTCCAAACCATAGGGCAATGCCGAGCGTTACAAAGCCTGCCAAGAAAAAGCTTGCCGTTTTGGCGTGAATCCATCGCAGTTTGCGATGCAAAAAGCGAGCCAGTAAAATCGTAGCAGGAGGCAACCCCGTCAACACATACGTCATTAAAATAGACTTCGCAATGGAAAAGAACAGAGCAGGAAAAAGTAAGCACACCCATAAAAAGGTGGTGGCTGAATGGGTTTTTAAGGATGTAGATACCTGCTGAAAACTAAGCTGTGTCGTTTCTTTGGGGATTTTGAGGGCGTCTTTCACAAAAGACGGCAACCAAAAAAGTGGGATGACTGAACAAGGCAACAGTGCCACCAAGAAATACCAGAGGCTCGTGCCGTAAGGACGTATATGCCCGCTTCCGTAGCGGTCGCCATAGTTTGGCGTGATGTATCTTAGGAGATGTTCTTGCACAAAAAAGTAGTAGAGAAAATCAGGATGCTTGACTTGTACCAGCCAAAACCACGGCACGCAGATCACCAAAACGCCTAAAATCACCCAATGCCACGCCACTTTTTTAAGTGAAGGCAGTTCTTGAGCCAAGACCGCCCAAATGCCTAAAGGGGTTAGCGTCATCACAAGAGGCAACAACCCCTTGGTCATTACGCCCATTGCAATGGCAAGCGTCAACAAAACGTGCCAAAATACAGGATTCGTAATCGTCGAAGATTTTGAGCGTTCCTCATTTTCGACGCCAGCTAAGGGAGCGTCTTTAATTTCAAGCAAGTGAAAAAAGGCAAGCAAGGCAAGCATCACACTGGCACAGACCCACATATCCATGGAAACCGTCATGCCAATGGCGTTGAAGAATCCGCAAGAAAGCAAAAGTAAAACGGCTAGAATCCCCACCTGCGGATTTGCCACTTTTTTAGCGAGCTGAAAGGTCGCCCATAACGCCAAAAGCATCGCAATGAGATTAGGAAAGCGAAACGCCCATTCATTAGAACCAAAACCAAGCACGCTGAATCCGCCCAGCCAAAAACTAAAGGGAGGCTTGCCAAAAAAGGGCTGATGAAAGGTGGGGCTATACGGCAGAAGCCAATCGTTTCGTAAGAAAAAGTGCTGTATCATGTTGGCGTATCGAGATTCGGTGGTGTCAAACAAGGGAGCCGTGCCAAAGGTGATGAGTCGAAGCAAGACGGATCCAGCAAAGAACAGAATGCTTGCTTTAAGCCAAGAAAGAGAAGAGGGGCTTGCTTCTTCTGAATGAGGAGGGGTTTGAATTGTCACGTCTTTATTTCTCTTTTCTTTCACAAACCATTGAATCCATTTAGTCACGCCTTAAACAGTCGGGGGAACAGGTTTAGCCTTAAAAACCCAGAAGGCCTGTCCTGTATAATTTAAGACTGCCGTAAGACCTGTTGCAAATAACCAAGCCACCATACTAATTTTAGAATGAGGTACCCAATTCGTCAAGAGTAACAAACGAAACAAAGCAAAGTTGGACGTCACATTCACCACGCCTGAAAACGCATAAAGCTTTAAGAAGTTAAACAACCGAGCAGGCAAATCTTCCCACTTGATTTTAAAGTTCCACATCGCCGAAACCACAAAGTTAAGCAAAACACTGACTTCAAACGCCACGGCTTTCGAGGCGATAATGTGCCAATCGTCAAAAGAAAGGGCTTTGGCAATGCTACCGTACCACGCTTGTTCATGCCAATAAGCGGCGAGCCATTGATATACCATGCCGTCGATAACGGTGGCGAGCAAGCCAATGCAAATGAAGCGTAGAAAAAGTTTTCTTTTGGAAATCGGACGGTGCATTTACAGAAAAACCCTTTCAACAGAAAAGCACAATACAATAAATTTATTCAACGAAACTATTTTAACACGAACAAAAAAATAAAAAGAAGCTTCTCTTTCCTGTTTTGTTCGTGCTAAACTTTTCCTTAGTTCTTTTTGAAATTAGTGGCAAGGAGCATCTTATTCCCATGACGACAACTTATACGCAAGACCCTCAAAACACGGATTCTCGTCATCATGTCGTGGTCGTCGGGGGCGGATTCGCTGGGCTAAACTGTGTTAAATCTCTGGCTAACGATCCTAAAATTAAAGTCACCTTGGTGGATCGTCGCAATCACCACCTCTTTCAACCGCTTTTGTATCAAGTCGCCACAGGTATGTTGTCGCCTTCAGATGTGGCTTCGCCTTTTCGCTATGTCTTGCGTAAGCAACAAAATACGGAAGTATTAATGGCAGAAGTTAAGGGTGTGGATGTGGACGCTCAAACGCTTGAACTCACTGATGGGTACTTAAGCTACGACAGTCTTGTGATTGCCACAGGGAGCTTGCATCACTATTTTGGCAGAAATGAATGGGCAGCCTTTGCTCCCGGTTTAAAAAGCGTCGATGACGCTTTAGGCATTCGTGAAAAAATCTTAAAAGCCTTTGAAATGGCAGAACGTACGGATGATCCTGCCTTGCGTCAAGCGTATTTAACCTTTGTCGTCGTGGGGGGAGGGCCGACAGGCGTGGAGCTAGCAGGTTCCGTTGCTGAACTCGTGCAACGTACCTTAAAAGGTCAGTTTAGAAGAGCCAACCTAAACGATTTTAAAATCATGTTGGTGGAAGGCTTAGATCGGGTCTTGCCTGTGTTTTCTGAAGTCTTGTCCGCTTCCGCTCAAGAAGCACTGGAATCCTTGAACATCGAAGTCTTGACCAAAACCATGGTGACTGAACTTTCCGATACGCACGCCGTGTTGAAAGATCGTGACGGCAACCTGCGTCATGTCGATACTTACACCGTTTTATGGGGAGCAGGCGTTGGGGCATCCCCTTTAGGCAAGCTTATTGCGGAAAAAACCAGTGCTGAAAGTGATCGTATGGGACGAGTCATCGTCACGTCTGAGTTTTCCACTGAGAAATATCCGAATGTCTATATTGTGGGCGATTTGGCTCACCAAGTGCATGGCACCGAATCGAGCAATCCCATACCGGGGGTGGCTCCTGCCGCGACGCAAGGCGGTTTGCATGTGGCGAAAGTCCTTAAAGCCAAGGTGCATGGCTATGAAGTGCCTGAATTCCTTTACGAAGACAAGGGCAGCATGGCGATTATTGGCAATAATAAAGCGGTTGCCAGCGTCAAAGGCTTAGAGTTTGACGGCTTTATGGCATGGTTCTTGTGGTTGGTGGTGCATGTGATGTTCCTTGTTGAGCATGACAACCGAGTCGTGGTGACCTTTAGCTGGTGGGTGAACTACTTGACTGGCAAGCGTTCCACCCGAATCATCGCTAAAGATTTGCTCCCTTTCTTTAAGACACCTGTAGACGCTGTAGAAAATCCCCTAGAAAAGTCAACCGCAGAGTCACACGGCTAATGCCTGCCATAAAAGAAAATCTTTGGCCTGCCCCAGAACACCTAAAAGCGGATTTTGCACCTGCTTTAGAAGCATGGTACTTGCAGCAGGCTCGTGATTTACCGTGGCGAAGAACGCAAGACGCTTATGCCATTTGGGTGTCTGAAATTATGTTGCAACAAACCCAAGTCGTTACGGTGATTCCCTATTACGAGCGTTTCTTGACTCGTTTCCCGACGGTGGAAGACTTGGCGAAAGCGTCTTTAGAAGAGGTGTTAAAATTGTGGGAAGGCTTGGGCTATTATTCACGAGCCAAAAATTTGCATCAAGCCGCTCAAGTCGTTGTTCGTGATTTTGGCGGTGTCGTGCCTGATACCCTCGATGCGATTTTAAGTCTAAACGGCGTGGGACGCTACACCGCAGGCGCCATTCTAAGCTTTGCCTACGGTAAACGCATCCCGTTGTTGGACGGCAACGTCAAGCGTATTCTAGCACGGCTCTTGAATGACGATGCCCCGATTAATCAGCCAGCCACTGAAAAAAAGCATTGGGCGTGGATCAGCGAATTGCTCGACACCAGCGAAAACCCCTATGTGTTTAATCAAGCCATTATGGAATTGGGGGCAACGCTCTGCACGCCGAAGTTGACCAAGTGCTTGCTTTGCCCTGTGCATGAACTGTGCCAAGCCTTTAAGGCGGGTCGGGTGGAGGCATTGCCTGTGAAGACGCCAGCGAAGACTGTTCCTCACAAGCATATTGGCGTGGCATTGATGCAAAATGCCGATGGGTTGTATTTCATTCAACAACGCCCTGAAACAGGCTTGCTCGCTAGTCTGTGGGAGTTCCCTGGTGGCAAGCAAGAAGCGGATGAATCCCTTGAAGCCACCGTCGTTCGAGAACTCAAGGAAGAGCTGAACGTGGAAGTCGAGGTAGGTCGTCACGCCTTGTCGATCGATCATGCGTACACGCATTTAAAGGTCACCTTGCATGTGTATCATACGGAGATAGTAAGCCCTTTGGATGCACTGGAACTCAAGGCGGCTCAAGCCTTTAAGTGGGCAAGTTTAGAAGACATGAGAGCCTTGCCTTTCCCGAAAGCGAATCATGCGATTTTAAAGTATATTGAGAAGGGTCTTATTTAAAAGCCTCTGTAATCCTTTTAAGATTCTGGCATGCAGACTTAATTGAAATTTTTTCTTTTTTGATAGCTATCTTGTTAAATGCTTCCAACATACTATTTACGAAAATAGCACCAACAAAAGCAGCTCCTGCCTGTTCATGAAAAGGGATTTGATACAAAATACCAGAACTCTTTACGGCTTGCACTAAAGCATAATAATTATCAAATATCATACCCTTTCTCAAGTTTTTAAGAGGCTTAATCGACTTTGTTATAAGGGTTTCCCCCTGTTTTATCTTCAAAGATACTAATCTTTTCGATAAATACCCTTCAGCAGTAGATTCAAATACTTCTTTTGGAATACCCAATTTTTGAAGTTCTAATGCCACAAATGTTGCATTATCCACTTGTTTCTTAGGATCTAAAAACTCTTCTGAGCTTACCACAGCATTATTTTTTATAATTTGCCGAAGTATTTTTTGTTGATTAGAATATAAAATACCTCCTAGATTCAACAAATAGTCATATTTTTTCATAAAGACCCTTTCCATTCATGATCATATACCAAAGACTACACGTATTAACGACTGTAAATCTGAAATAATGCTACTTTTTAAGGGGTTTATTGAAACATTGTAACGAAGCTTCCGCAAGGCTAGACACTGGAAAATAAAGGTGTATTATCAAGGCATAGTACTATTACTTTACAATGGGGTTTTATGAAAATTACGACGCTTTCTCCTATTAGGACAAAAACACGTTTGCCTGCTCCGTGTCCAACAGGTAAGCTGTTGACGCCTCAAGAAAATCAACGTTAGGGTTACCGTATAGAACTCACTCTCTTGAATGCAGGAACACGATTTCATAGGTTGAGATTTTTACAAAAATCTCAACACCACATCACGCAGGTGTTAAAGCTTATGGGGTTTAAGGGAACCATTAGCTCTAATTGTCTAGAAGTTTTATTATACGACAAAAGCCCTCACCTAAGATGTCTTACCAATTCTAATTATCTGAGCTATGCTCAAGATTGTGTGGCACTCGTAGAGTTCCTTAACTTATTAAAAAAAAGGTATCCACAAGGTTCCTCGAAAACAAACTACTCACACATATTCTATGAGGATTACTCGGTTAAACATGACGATTTAACAACCCTTAACAACTTATGGCATCCAGACACCCTTCAAGCACAAAAATCTAGGCTTAATAAGCTCTTTTACATGCAAGACGAGCAAGTACCAAAGATAGACGCTCAAATATATAAACAATTCAGCAGAAAATTACAAATAGAAAGACGCATGCAAGCGCTTAACGCTGTGTTATATCCAGTAACCTTCTCTAAATTCTTCGTTTAAGCGTTTTCTATCGGACACGATAAAGTGCTTATTTTTATGTTAAACTTCAATGTCATAGCCTTGTTAAAGAGATTCTTATGCCTGAACACACCCAAATCACTCATCAGAACGTCCAAGTCGTGACCTATACGCCCAATGCCACGGAAGCCCAACGGCTCCCCATGCCAGCATTGCCTAAGCGTGGTGCTATCATCCAAACCCTCGGATGCGGACTCTGCGGGACGGACGCTGAAAAAATCCAGCAACAAAAAGTGCCTGTGGGTAGCGTACTTGGGCATGAAGTCGTTGGACGCATCCACCAGCTAGATGCTCAGTATCACGGCGATTTCGTCGTGGGGGATCGTCTCGTTTTGGCTCATCATGTGCCGTGTGGGATCTGTCATTATTGCGTGAATGGCTCGCCTAGTATGTGTGCCGACTTCAAAGCCAGCAACCTTTTCCCTGGTGGATTCGCCCCCTATTTCTCCGCTTCTGCAGGGCATCTTGCACATACCGCTTTTAAAATCCCGTCTCACATTTCGGATCGTGAAGCCGCCTGCATGGAACCATTGGCCTGCGTCTTGCGTGCCATTCGACGGACGCCCATGTCTTCACAAAACGGCAGTGTCGCCGTGATTGGCTTGGGTTTTATTGGCTTGCTGACGGCTCAAGTTTTAACGAACCAAGGACAGAAGGTGCTAGGGGTGGATTTAAATCCCCAACGCTTGGGCTTGGCTCGCACAATGGAATGGGTGGATGAGGCGGTGCATCCCATCGAACAAGCCAGCGACTGGCAAGCGTGGCTCAAAACGTGTCCGACTCAAGCGGTGGATGCCGTCTTTTTAAGCGTGGTGAATCGTCATACTTTAGTTTTGGCATCCCAACTGCTTCGCAATGGGGGGACGTTGACGCTTATGGCGGGCAACGCTCAAGGCGAGATTATGGATCCCAAGGACTTGTATTATAGAGAGATCAATATCGTCACGAGCTATTCACCTGCTTTGGAAGACTTAAAGCAAGCAAGCAACGCTTTATTTGAACGGCAAATTGTGGTGAATCCCTTGATGACGCACCCCATGCCGATTGAAGATTTTAATGAAGGTTTAAGCCTGTACCGTCAATCCGACGCAATCAAGGTATTTTATCAGTTCCCCACGAATTAAGTTTATTTTTGTATAGAAAGGTCTTTGAAATCCTGTCCCCTCTCCTGATTTTAGGATGGGGGACAAAGCAAAAAGGCTTCCGCATCGCCTCCTCTAGAATTGTAACGGCTTGTAACGAAGTAAACCCTTTACGCAATTTTAAGGATTCGGAATTGTTTATTAAAGTGAGATAGTAAAGAGATTACATCACACATCGTAATCCAACCCACGAAAAAACGGTAAAAACGGCTCATACCACCGAATTTACTCATAAATTTCAAAGACTTTATAAACATATGGGCATAAATAGATAAGGGACAATAGAGAAAATGTTACTCGCAACAGTACAAGCACGTTATATGGCTGCTACATCCAGAACCATCGATTTGGAATGGCAACGTCAGCTTATTTCACAAGCACAAATGCAAATGTCTAACACGGTTGGTGCATTGTTCAACCTGACGGCAGACTTAGAACCAGAATCACCGACTTATCAGTCCTTGATGTCTCGTTTGAATGCAATCCAACAAATCGAAAAATCTTTAACACTTCAATCGCAACGTATTGAACAACAGTACAAAGCACTTGAAAAAGAAAGAGAATCACTCAAAACACTCGCCGAAAAAGGTGCGGAACAATTCAAGTACTTAAGCTAAGCTTAACTAATTTTTAGATGATAATGAGGATACGATCTGTTCCATTGGATTAAGACCGTATTTCTCACTCAATTTCTTAATTCTTGAATTAGGCAAGGGGTGAGTCACTAAAAATTCGACCTCTTGACCTGAACCCGAAGCCCGAAGCACTTTGAACACTTCAATTGCGGCATTCTTATTATACTTGGCGTTAATAAGAAACTGTACACCAGAATCATCCGCTTGATATTCTTGTTTACGATCAAACTTTAAACCCAGCAATTGCGTTCCCACTTGTGCGCCATAGCTTCCCACAGGATTGTGGATGACGGTAGAGAGAACCGCTCCAGCCACATTCAAGCCCACACGTTTCGCTAAACCTTTTGCCATATGGTGATTGGTGATATGACCCAGCTCGTGCGCTAATACAAAGGCACGGGCATCGTCGTTTTTAAGTTTATTCCATAATGCGGATGTAATAATCACCTTGGTGCCATCGGTGTAGGCATTGACGACGGTGGTGTCTTGAATATCGGAATCTTCCACCACTGAATCAGGGATGTTTAAATTATTGTCATTAATCAGTCGATGCAAGAGACGGTGCATGTTTTCTTTGGGGGTCAATACCACAGTAGGCGTGACGATGCTCGTCTTGGCGAGCGTTTTGGTTTTGGTTTTCGTTGCTGAAAAACCCAAGGGCATCGCCAAGGAGCCGAAGACGATGAGACTGAGTAAAAACAGGGTCGCCGTTTTGTGGAAATGGATAGAGACATTCATGAGGTAGACCTTTTTGTTTAAGTTTAAGGGGACGGTTATAATCATGTATAGCGTTTTAAATAATCAACCATACTTGTCTCTTCGTTATCGCTCGGGTTCTCGATGTGCTTATGTACGTCTCTGTACAATCACACATCTGCGAGTCTAGGCTCCTAGAATAGCCTAAGTCTGCTTAATTATTTAAAACGCTAAACTCGACTATAAATAAAGAAAAACACCCCGAACAAGATTCGAACTTGTGACCGTCCGCTTAGAAGGCGGATGCTCTATCCAGCTGAGCTATCGAGGCATTTTGAACCTTTTCTATATGTTTGAGTTTTCATTATTCATGCTAACATAAAAACGCAAAAGCATCACTTAAAAATCGAAAAAATCGTCTTTTTTATAGGACGTTTTCACTAAGTTTAGCCGTTTTTTAACAGGGCTTAAAAAGAATAAACGCTTGGCACTTGAAACAATCACGGCGAAGGGTAAAATAAACAATACGCCCCATAAGCCAGCGACATCAACACTAATTAACAAAATAAACATGAGAATCAGCGGATGCACATAGTAGCGTCTGTCAAATAAACGCGGGCTTAAAAATTTAGCCCGCAAGACGTGAAAGACCCCTGCAATTAAGCCTAAAATAAGCAGTTTGGTTAGTGCGAGTTGTGCCATGAGAATCAAGGCAGGCAATAAGAACCCCAACCAAGGACCTAATACAGGAATAAAACAGAGAATCGCATAAATAAAAGCAAGCAATCCAGCATAACTGAGACCTAAGCCTTGAAAGACGACGTACATAAAAACGCCAGACACCACCGCAATCACCGCATAGGCTTTTACGGTGCGAAACATTAATACTTGGCTGAGAACAACGCCTCGAGCCAAGCGATTATTGCGACTATTCGGCAAAAAGAGCGTCACCAATTTGGTGATTTTAGCACCGTCTACCAAAAGATAAAGCGAAATCAACTGCCCCATTAAAATGTAGAAGAGGGGGGTAATACTTTTAGAACCTAAGGTGTATAAGCCCCCCACCAAGTGGCTTTTCAACAAATGCAGTTGATCGGTAATGACGTGTGGCAAGCTAAAGTCTAAGTCTTTTTGAAGCTGCCATAAGAGGCCTTCTACCCGATGAAAGGCTTTGGGGATGAATTGCTGTAATTCATTGAATTGAACGCTTAAGGACGGCAAAATCGTGATGATAAACACCAAGAAAAAGAAAATAATACAGGCATAGGCAATTACCACACTGACGTGGCGAGACACTTTGAAAACAGGTTGCTTAAAAATTTGACAATAAGCCTTGATGATAATATTGAGTACGGCATCGACAAATAAAACCCAGCATAAAATAATGAAGGTGAAATTGTAGGCCCCCACCAGCATCATGATCTCGTTAAAGAGTAATTGAATAAAGTGAAAACATCCAATAAGGAGTAAGAACGCTCCTAAAAGGCCTAAGTTTATTTTGAGCCATCGGTAAGAGGGCGGTATGGATGAAGGTTTGACAGATATAGAAGGAGGCATAAGGGTTTCTCAATAGGTAGAGGCTTTTGTAGGGGCAAGGGCATCGGGTTCCTGATCATTAAATTGAAAGGTTTTAAAGCGTTTCAACGTGACCAACGTAATCGCAGCTAAGGGAATGGCAAGTAAAATGCCTAAGACGCCACCGAGTTTTCCACAAATAATAAGGGACACAATAATAAACACAGGGTGCATGCCTAAGGCATTGCCAAACAATTGCGGTTGAATGATATTGTCTTTCAAGGTTTGCCAAAGGTAACTACTGGCAAAGACGCCGAACAAGGTGGCAAAGTCGCCTGTTAAGGCAATCATGAGTAGAGCGGGGGTAAAACCAATATAAGTCCCCACCACAGGGAGAATCTCGGCAATGGCAAAAATACTAGCGAGGAGTAAGGCATAATTCACGCCAAACACACTGTAAATCACAAACATGTAAAGCCCTGTGAGCATCCCTAAGAAGACTTGCCCTTGTACAAAGGCGAGCATAATCTTATGCAGGTCATCGACAAAGTTTTGGACGTGTTGCCGTAAGCCGAGCGGTAAATGTGTGTACATGCCACTTATGGTGCTTTGCCCTTCTAGTAAAGCGTAAAAGACATACACAATCAGCAGTACCGTCCATAAAATGCGGGTTAAGCCCACACTTAAAAACACGTTGCCTTCCCCTACACTGAATTGAAACCATGCAGCAATGGACTGCATGATCGCAGGGGGTACACGCCAAGTCATGGGGCGAAGGGCATCGTAAGATTCAATAAAGGGAACGGCCTTAATGACGGGAATTAAGGAAGGATAGTGATGCCCTATTGTATCGAGCTTTGATTTAAGCCCAAGGGTCATTTGAGTCAAGGCATACGGAAAGTCTTTTAAAAAGGCGAGGGTTTCTAGTTTTAAGGTCGGCACGACTTGAGTAAGTACGATTGAAATCACGTAAAGTCCGATAAAATAAACCGCCGAAAGCACCATAAGCCGTAAGAGTTTTTTACGTTCTCCGAAAAAAGACGGACGCCTCCATAACGCCATGGCAATCACATCAAAGAGTTTGAGTAAACCCTTTTCAAGCCACAAGACAGGGGCAAGTAAGAGGTAAACAAAGACGGTGCCTACCACCAAAAGCGAAACGGTTAAGGGGAGCAACCCAGCGATGTAGCCAAGCGCGTAGATGTTTAGAAAGAATAAGACGCTGACCCATAGACGGGTGGTGTAACGGTCTAAAGTGGGCATGGACGTGACACGAAAGGGTTGCGTGAACACGAATTACCCTTTCTGATTGCTGGTTGAAGGGGGATCGACTTGATGAGCAGAACGGTTGGATATTGTAGCAGGGGATGGACCAGGGGTGTCTAACCAATCATTCAGGGCATTGCTTGCCCATTTTTTGAGTCCGCAAAGTCCTGAAAGCCCCCACGATTTGGCTTGATTTAATACTGAAGGCACTTTGCCAACCGAACGCTGAATGAGATCCACCCCCGAATCGATTTGTTCGACCAATCGAGCCGTATGACTGGTAATCGCACGTAAGTCTTGAATCAAGGGGACTAAATCAAAGCGGGCAATATTGACAAAGTCTAAGGCATGTTGCAATAAAAATAAGGATTTGTACAACAAGAGTGTCAATAACACACCGACAGGAATCAAGAGTAGTGTGCCTACTTCAAGCATTTTGGCCAATTGAACGTCCGCTAAGGAATGGGCAAACATAGGATTTTTTCTCTCTCTTCCTAGATAAGTAACGAAGGCTTAAATCGCTTCGCTTTCTTGTGTCTGTGGTGCGGCACCTTCCGTGTCGAGATCGTCATCGTTCCATGACTCATCTTCACGAAACTTGGCTTCGTTGATCTTTTTAGCGTCTTGGCTGGCTTGCCATTTATTCCAACGCTTTTCGAGTGAATAGCGTTTTTCATCTAAAAATTGACGAGCCTTGCTATAAGGGTTTTCGACTTCTTCTTTGAGGTGTTCAACGCCTTCCTTAAGATCTTCACTGGTGTCATCTACCCATTTTTTAGCCAAACGACGGTTTTCTGTTCCGCTATTGGGGCTGTAAAGAAGACTAAGTAAGGCGCCTGTCAAGGCACCGACGAGTAGTCCTGCCAAAAAGTTTTGTAAGGAATTGTCTTGAGATTTGGACACGGTTAGGGGTCTCCTTTTTCTTGAAGATGAAAGTCTGTCTATAGTTTAGTGCTTTTAGCGGATTTTTGCAAACGTTTTTATAAAATATAAACAATTTAAGGGGCATCTCATACCATTTAAACGAATGAAAAGCGACTAGGCTCCTAGAATACACCTGTACGCTATTTAAACTGTGAACTGGTATTAATAAAACACTATATCATAAACCGCTTGTGTTAAGATGAAGAGAAAGAAGCAGAGCCTTCAAACATGATGAAAGGAAATGATCATGCCCGACAATACAGGACTTCTTTGGGACGGTGCAACCTTAAGCCTTAGCACTGTTGACTTGCCCCCCCTTAAGACAAAGGAAGCCCGCATTCGAGTCACGCTTGCAGGTGTTTGCAATACGGATTTAGAAATCATCAAAGGGTACATGGGCTTTCAAGGCATCTTGGGGCATGAGTTTGTCGGCGTGGTTGAAGAAGCTCCCGATGCCCCCCAATGGCTAGGCAAAAGGGTTTGTGTGGATATTAACGCTGCGTGCGATGAAGCCATTAACATGCAAACCTGCGAAACCTGTGCCAATCCGCACCACTGCCCCAACCGTTCGGTCATCGGTATTGTCAATCATCACGGAGCCTTTGCCCATTATGTGACGGCACCGATTCGTAACCTTTATGAAGTGCCTGATTCGGTGAGCAATGACGCCGCCGTTTTTGTCGAACCGCTCGCCGCTGCTTTTGAAATTGTCGAACAAGTCCAGATTCAAAAAAGCGATAAAGTGGTGGTGCTTGGCGACGGTAAGCTGGGTTTGTTGATCGCCATGGCATTGCGTTTGCATAGCGAAAACGTCACACTGGTGGGACGCCACCCTGAAAAGCTCGCCTGTGTCGAAGGCCTAGGCATTCACACCGTTCTAAGTAACGAAACAAGCCCCCTCGTCGGAGCCGATGTCGTCGTTGAAGCCACAGGCACGGCAGGCGGCATTGAAGAAGCCATTGCTCTATTAAAACCCCGAGGCGTGCTGGTTTTAAAAAGCACGGTAGCGGATACCAAAGGCTTGAACTTGGCACCTGTTGTGGTGAATGAGCTGACGATTGTGGGGTCACGCTGTGGACCGTTTGATGTGGCACTTCAAGCCCTTGCCAGTGGTGAATTGCCTGTGCATCGTTTGATTCAGCATCGTTTTGCCTTGGCAGATGGCGTCCATGCACTTGATGTGGCGGGTCAAAAAGGGATGCTCAAAGTCTTGCTTGAAATATAAATGGTTTCATGTTTATATATGGGTGTAAATGCTAGCTTTAAGGAAAAAATCATCATGATGTCTAACCTTTCACAGAAGCCCCGTATTCTAATCGTCGATGATGAACGTGACTTGGTGCGTTTGGTGAAATACAACGTCGAACAAGCAGGCTACGAAGTCTATACCGCCTATAACGGCGCCGAAGCACTCGATTTGGCGTGGACAAAACAACCTGATGTCATCGTCTTAGATCTCATGTTGCCCGACTGCCGTGGTTTTGAATTGTGCCATGAAATCAAGCAGGCATTGAATCCCAACCGCCCCAACAATCCTGTGCGTGTGATTATGTTGACGGCTCGTTCGGCGGAAAACGATCGGGTGCAAGGCTTTGAGTTCGGTGCGGATGATTACGTCACCAAGCCTTTTAGTCCTCGAGAGCTGGTCTTGCGGATTAAGGCGATGTTGAATCGTGGCGTACAGCAAGAAGGCGGTAAAGAAAAATCCAGCGTGCTTGAAAATGGATGCATTAAAATGGATACCAACGCCTTTCGGGCGTGGGTTGAAGACACTGAAATGCAGTTGACGCCCATAGAGTTTAAGATCCTGCACACCTTGCTGAAGGTGCCGAATACGGTTAAAACCCGTGAGCAATTGCTTTATGATGTGTGGGAAGACACCGCAACGGAAATACTTGACCGTACGGTTGATGCCCATGTTAAGCGTCTACGTTCTAAAATGGGCAAGGCTCGTGATATGTTGGAAACGGTTCGAGGTGTTGGCTATCGCTTAGAAGCAGTCTCCTCTTTCACCCCCTAAATTAAGGATGCTTTGTGATGACTACGTTAGAAAACTGCTTATTTTGTAAGATTGTGGCTGGCACCATTCCTGCTCAACTCGTGTTTCAGGACGAAGACATTACGGCTTTTTATGATGTGAATCCACAAGCCCCTGTGCATGTTTTGATTATTGCCAATACGCATACGGCGAGCCATTTAGAAACCGACGATCCCACGATTTATGCCCAAGTCTTGGCTGGAGCCAAAAAAGTGGCTCAACAGCTTACACTCACGGATTATCGCCTGGTCATTAACAATGGAGCAGGTGCGGGGCAGAGTGTGTTTCACCTGCATGTGCATTTAATGGCAGGGCGTCCGTTTGCGTGGCCTGCAGGTTAATACCATTTAAACGGTGAACTGCTATTAGTACACTTCAATATGCCAGCGTTTTTCAGCCTTAAGCTGTTCGTACAAGGTGTTCCAATCCACACCATGTTCTTGTCCTGCTTGCTCTAAGGATTTCAAAATACCGTCTTCCATGCCACGCAATCCGCAGATGAAGAAATAGGTATTGGGGTCTTGCAATAAGGTGAAAATCGTGTCACGGGCTTCAAACAACAAGTGCTGTACATAAAGACGTTGACCTTCCGCATTTTGCTGTTCACGACTAAACGCCGTGTGCAAATGGAAGCTTTCATGCTTGGCTTGAAAATCTTTCAATTCCTCTTCATACAAGTAATCGCTACTGTATTGTGCGCCAAAAAACAAGTGCGTTTGCCCTGTTTCTTGAACACGTTCACCGTAACGGGTTTGTAAAAACGCACGAAACGGAGCAATCCCTGTGCCAGTCGCCACCATAATCAAGTTGGTATTCGGCGTGCTTGGCAATAAGAAAGACTTGCCGACAGGTCCAGTCACTTGCAATTCATCGCCGACTTTTAAATCGCCTAAATAGTTGGAACAAACGCCTTTGACCAAGGTGCCGTCTTCAGCGGTGAACAAAACACGTTTGACGCAAATACTCACGGTTTTACCTTCACCGTCGTCACCAATACTGGGTGATGCAATGGAATACAAACGCAATTTGTGAGCCTTCCCATCGGCATCGATGCCTTCAGGCAAGACGCCTAAACTTTGACCGTCTAAATAGCGATACGCCGAACCTTCTAAGTCGATTTGAATGTGACGCACTTCATTGGGCGAACCTTCTTTCGTGATGACGTCATTTTTTAAAACTTTCGCCGTCAAGGGATCTTTGACTTTATAGATATTTGAAGGGATATCTTGCGTTTCGGGGTTGGTTTGAGTCGTAGACATAAAAGCTTCCTTTTAAACTGGGGGGATATGATTGTTTATTTTAACATAAGGTTGGTTAAATATTTAAATGGAAATTGAAAAAAAGTCGTTCGCTTCTTGTGGTGTGTCAAAAATGTTAATCATTTTTGAAATGCGAGTGACTTCAAACAATTGTAAGACGACCGAAGTGGGTTGTACTAAGGCGATATTACCGCCTTGTTTTGCACAATGTTTGTAAATTGAAATCACCGAAGCCAAGCCAAAACTATCGACACTTTTGACTTGTGCAATGTCAATCATGACATTTTTAAGCTTGTGAACTTCTAGCAATTGTACAATATGAGCTTTCACCATTTGACCGTTGCTGGCTTCTAAGCTACGAACGGTTATGGCGACCCCTAACGTTTGCGTGTCGAGGTGAGACACATTGAAAAAATTGGTATGTAAGGTTTCTAAAGCAATCATCATAAATAAACGTCTCCACGATTTAAGTCGTCACTCTTTATTTTAGACGTTTAAATACTTCTTAATCGAATTAGTCGCTCCAATTCCCCCAACCAATGTACCAATAATCACCATTAAGCCGACTACAAAATACAAGTTCTGCCCACTGCTGTCCCACTGAAAGAAGCTTAAGACACTGCGAACAAAGAACTGAAAGCTTGCCACAGGCGTGTAAGCCAATAAGGCTCCCGTTAGTCCGTAAAGGGATCCTTGTAATAAGAAAGGCATGCGAATGTACCAGTTAGAAACGCCCATCATACGAAGGATTTCAATTTCTTGACGACGTGCTTGAATCAATAAACTTAGGGTATTTGAAATAATAAAAAGCGTCAAAATCCCTAAAAAGACGGTAAAGAGCATGCCAAAAATAGAAACCCCTTGAGCCAACTGGCGAATTTGCTGTAAAAATTCGTAAGGGTAGCGAACTTCTTCGACATCAGGCATGTTTTTCGTAAGTTTGATGATGCTTAACACGTTTGCAGGCGAATCGATTTCAAGGCGAACGGTGTCAGGCAAAGGGTTGGGAATGTCAGGCACATCGGCTTGATCCTGCAAGTAGGCTTGCCACGATTCTTGTTTGGGGATGGATTCGGCTTTAATGACGTGCGGTAGATCTCTTAAATCAGGTTCCATATCCGCTAAATTAGCGGAATCTTTGAGATACACGCTTATGGCGACTTGGCTTCCCCATTTGTCGACCAAATGTTGAGAGTCAAGGGTTAGAAGCGTTAAGGCTCCAAAAATACTGAGAATACTGGTCATGGTGACTAAGATAATCAGGTTCATCCACCCACTACGGCGAAACCCGCCGAAGGTTTCAATAATAATGCGTTGCCCAATGCGTAAGTCTTTGGCAAAGGCATTAAAAAAAGAAGATAGACTAAACATGTTAAACGATTCCCATTCTATATAATGCCTGCACCTTTAGGACGCACTACTTTGAAAGACGCCATCCGCCACGATTTGGCTCGATTCGATGGCAATGACTCGCTTCTGCATTTGTTCGACCAAAGCTAAGTTGTGGGTGCTGATTAAAACAGTGGTGCCTCGTTGATTGATTTGAAGCAACAAGTTCATGATTTCTTCGGAACTTTGGGGATCCAAGTTCCCTGTTGGCTCATCGGCAATGACCAAGTTTGGCCCGTTGACGATGGCTCTGGCAATGCCGACCCGTTGTTGTTCCCCACCCGACAGTTCTTCAGGCACCGCATCGACCTTGTCGATTAAGCCGACGACTTTCAACGCCCCAATCACCCGCCGACGCACCTCATTCGGCGGCGTCCCCAAAGCCCGCAAGACATACGCCACGTTGTCAAAGGCGGTATGGCGTGGCAGTAGTTTGAAATCTTGAAACACGACGCCCAAGCGGCGACGTAAAAGTGGTACTTGTGAATCTTTCAGGGTCGACACATCAATACCGTCCACCGTGACCATGCCTTCAGTGGCACGTTCTTCACGATAGATGAGCTTCATAATGGTGGATTTACCTGCCCCTGAAGGACCGACCAAGAAGACAAATTCGCCTGATTCAATGGTGAAATTGACGTCACGCAAAGCATCTTGGTTGCCGTAACGTTTGGTGACTTCGGTAAACTCGATCATAGAAACCTCACAAAATTAAGTGTTGTGCTTTTAATTAAACCATCAACACGCAATAAAGTCACTATCTTGCCAAAACACCCCCAAACACGGATCAACCAAACACGGCAAACCAAGAGCCTCTTCAACGCCTGCAAGGAGCAAGGCTTCCGCATGCCCCCCTGTCAAAATAACCGCAGGAGCCTCCGCCCCAAAATGAGCCGACACCTGCTCACGCACGGCATGAGCCAAGCCCAACACATACGGACGATGCCCCCCATACGCCAAGGCGGTTGAGGTATCAATGCCTAAAGCAAGAGAAGGCTCTTCACTAAAAGATGTTGCCAAATGAGGGGCTTTTTCAAACAGTGCCTCTTGCCACACGCCGTAACCCGATTGAATCCATCCGCCTAAATGCGTGTTGGCTGAAATGAAATCCACCGTCGTGGCTGTGCCTGCTGAAATCACCACAAGCGAAGGGCTTTCCACCGCTTGACGAGCCGCCACAATGTGAAGCATGCGATCCAAGCCGAGTTGAGCCGTGTTGTAGTGCCATGTTTCTAAGGCTGGTAAAAGCGTCGCTTTTTCGAGGGGGTGAAGCTCCCACACGTTTAACGCCTCTTTCAAAATTGCTTGAGAGGTTTCTGGTAAAGACGACCGCCACCGCAAAGTTTGGGCATTTTGAGCCTTTAAGAAATCCAGCAAATGCGTGGGATTTTCTAAAATGGACTGCGTTAAAAAACGCCTTACTTGCACCTGATTTTCGGCATCCTTAAAAAACACTTTGATTGCTGTATTGCCAGCGTCCATATCGTGTGTACAATAAGAAGTATGAGGGGCTTGACTTGTTTTGGCGACCGTATTCATGATGCCATTATACCACAACGTTAAACGCTTATATTTTATTGTATTGACGAAATGAAGGAAGACCATGTCCACGACGACGCAACATAAACGCATCCACTTACGCTCACGACTTTTTAAAGCAGGCACGACTAAACTTAAGTATTCTTGGACGTACAGCCCGCAAGTACAAGCCATTCATGGTAGTCCTAAAGCTTTGTGGCAACGCATGCAAAACGCTTTAGTCGACGTTTATGGCGAATCCACCGTGGCGACCTTGATGCCTGTCATTTTTCAGCAACTTCAAAAAAGCCGTCAAACCCGACCCGCCGCCCGTCAAGCCCTCGACGATCAACGCTCAGTCGACTGGGTCAAGGACGAAGTCGTGTATATGTTGTATCCTGAACGCTTTGGCGTCAATCATGGAGGCAAAGGACAAGGCGATTTTGACGCCATTCGTGAGCAGTTGCCTTACCTCAAAAGCTTGGGTGTGACCACGCTTTATATTTTGCCGTTTATGTCGTCTCCCCTTGGGGATGCTGGCTTTGACGTTTCTGATTACACCAATGTGCGTGACGATCTAGGCGGACTCGATGCCTTTCGTCGCTTTAGAGATAAAGCGTCTGCCATGGGCTTTAAGCTCAAGTCCGACTTGATTTTAAACCACATTAGCGATCAGCATCCGTGGTTTCAACAAGCCTTGGCAGGCAACCCTGAAAAGCTCGATTACTTTGTGTCTCGTAAAGAAGCCCCTGTCTACAAACGCTTTCGAGACGAACAGCGGGGCATCGTTTGCGATTATACCGAAGCCGACGGTTCCGTGTCGTCTCGCCGTTTGATGTTTCCTGATCAAGTAGAATGCCATTACCGTCTTATCAACGTCAATGGGCAGGACTACTATTTTTACCATTCGTTTTATCCGTTTCAGCTGGATCTCAACTGGGAAAATCCCCATGTCATGCTCGATGTATTGAATGTCATTGCTTTTTGGGTGAATGAAGGCGTCGATATTTTCCGTTTGGATGCCATTCCTTATTTGATTAAAGATTTCGGCACCGATGGCGAAAACCGTCCCCGTACGCATTCCGTTGTGGAAGCGATGAGTTGCTTCTTGCAATTGCTGGCGCCTAGTACGATTTTCCAAGCGGAAGCTTGCCAATGGCCTCAAGATATTTTGCCCTATTTCGGCACGGCGGATTCTTCCACGCATCGTAGTTCAGAAGTGCAAGTTTGCTATCATTTCCCTGTCAT
Source organism: Vampirovibrionales bacterium (assembly GCA_947458095.1). Classification (GTDB taxonomy): domain Bacteria; phylum Cyanobacteriota; class Vampirovibrionia; order Vampirovibrionales; family JAJTHC01; genus JAJTHC01. The sequence goes on from CANGYO010000001.1 coordinate 102,018, forward strand.
GCCTGCGATTTGGGGTAGCTTGCTTGAAGAGCGAGCAGGGCTTTTTTGGCAAGCCATACAAGAAACGCCTGCTATTCCTAATACCTGTGCGTGGGCGATGTTCCTGCGTGTGCATGACGAATTGACCCTTGAAATGACGGATGTCGACACACGTAAACGGCTCTATGAAAAGCTTGAAAGCAAAGGCGAAAGCTTTAGAAGTGGCTTAGGCGTGAGCGGTCGTTTAGCCAGCTTTTTGGATGAAGACCCTCGTCGCATTATTATGGCATACGCTTTTTTATTAAGCTTACCTGGTTTGCCGATTATCTATTTTGGGGACGAGCTTGGCGAAGTCAACAACGCCAGCTTTGCTCAAGATGCTTCGGCTCAACGCTTGGCGATGATTCAAGCCACAGGGCAAACCGCTTTAAATTCGACGTATGACAGTCGAGACATCAACCGTTCCCCTTTAAAGGCGGATACGTTGAACCGAGTGCTGAAGCGTCGTCACAACGCCACAGGCGTTTTGTTTCAGCAAATGCAGGGTCTTATTGAAGCTCGTTTGGCGAGTGAAGCCTTGCGTCGTGGGGATTTAAGCCCTTTGGCTTTTGGGGAAGATTCAGTAAATTCGCTGTTGGCGTTTCAGCGTCAAAGCGAACATGAAACCGTGTGGGTCTTCATTAATTTAAGTGCCAAGGCGTTAACCGTGGATTTAGAAAAACCTTTCAATACGTATTTTAATTTTGTGGATGTGTTGAATGATGAAATTTTGAGCGAACGCTACTTGCGTTTACCGCCGTATGCGTTTCGTTTTTTAAAGCATTTGTAGCTGGTGTATAGCCGTCAATCGCTTTGCCTGATTCTTGTGAAGCGTAAACACGCTATTTGAAACGCATCTTTGTTTGTGAGACAGTAAAGGCATCCACTTCGCCCCAAACAGAAGGAGTTTCCCCCTCATGCCTAAAGTGCTGGTTACGGATCAAATTAACGAAAAAGCGGTTGAAATCCTGCAGAATGCCTGCGAAGTCAGCTTCATCGCCAAGCTAAGCCCCGAAGAGCTATTGGAACAAATCCACGCCTTTGACGGCATTATGATTCGCAGTGCCTCAACCCTCACCCCTGAAGTCATGGCAAAAGCCCCGAACTTGCAAATCATCGGCAGGGCAGGCGTCGGTGTGGACAATGTAGATCTCGCTGAAGCCAACCGTCGAGGCATCGTGGTGGTCAATTCACCTGAAGGCAATACGGTTGCGGCGGCTGAACATACCACAGGCTTGATGTTTGCGCTTGCTCGTCACATCCCACAAGGCGATGCCAGCCTTAAAGCAGGACGCTGGGAACGCAAGTCGTTGACAGGCGTCGAACTTTTCAATAAAACGCTGGGCTTAATCGGCTTTGGGAAAATCGGTTCACGCGTCGCCAAAGTCGCCAAAGCCGTTGGTATGAAAGTGATTGTTTACGATCCTTATATTTCTAAAGACGTGCCTGAAGCCATTGGAGCCACACACACCACCGACTTGAACGTCATTTGGTCACAAGCGGATTTTATTACCGTGCATGTGCCTAAAACCAAAGACACGGTGAATCTTTTGAATACGGAAACGCTCAAAAAATGTAAGGTAGGCGTGCGAATCATCAACTGTGCGAGAGGGGGCATCATCAATGAAGCCGATCTCGCAGACGCCTTACGGAGCGGTCATGTCGCAGGGGCAGGCTTAGACGTTTACAGTGAAGAGCCTCTTAATCCAAGCAGTCCACTCTTGGCGGAAGATTTACGAAGCAAAGTCGTGTTGACGCCTCACTTGGGGGCTTCTACCGAAGAAGCTCAAGTGAACGTCGCCTTGGATGTCGCCGAGCAGTTGCGGGACTTTTTCAATACAGGTGCCTTAAGCTCCGTGGTGAACTCGCCCCTATTGCGTTCTGAAGTCATGGAACCCATTCGACCCTTCTTGCCTTTGGGCGAAGCCATGGGACGCATCGCTCGCCAGCTCGCCAAAGGAGGCATTAAGCAGGTCGAACTCATTGCGAAAGGCACTTTAGCGGAAGAGAATATCGCCCCCTTGAGCTTGGCGGTTTTAAAAGGCTTGTTTAGTGTCAACCGTGAAGGCGTCAACTACATTAATGCCAGTTCCATTGCCAAAGAACTCGGCATTGCGGTGCAAGAAAGTAAATCCACCGCCAAAGGGAGCCTGCCGAATCTACTGAAAGTCATCGTCACCACCGATGCTGGTAAGACGCTCACGCTTTCAGGCACGGTTATGGCAACCGATGTGATGCGAATCGTGGATATTGAAGGCTTTAAGACCTCTTTAAAGCCGACGCCTTATATGTTGATGGTACCTCACCAAGACAAACCAGGCATGATTGCGAAAATCGGAACGATTTTAGGCGATGCGAACATCAACATTTCGGCTTTGCAGGTCGGCAAAAGCGAAAAAAGTGAGTCGGGCGATAAAAGCATCATGTTGTTTAACTTAGACAGCCCTGTTGAAGCCGATGTGATTCAAGCCCTCACCCAAGTCGACGGCTGCTACGAAGCCACCGCTCTAAGCTTGTAGAACCCTTTATTCATCTAGAAAAACGTTTTTTGAAGGTATCTTAAGGAAAAATTAAGGTATCTTAAAAAATCCTTATAATTGGGTCTTGCCTATTGAACTACAGTTGTAATGTATGCTTTAGTAAGGAAGTAGACTTTTTGTTTTTTCTTTTAGGGAAAGAATTAAGAGTGATACTGTTACACATTAATAGATGAAAAGGATTTTAACGAGATGTTAAAAAAATTAGTTCCTCTCTTTATTTTGGTGGCTGTTGCCAGCAATTCCGTTGTCGCCTTTGCTGGAGATTCATGGTCTAACACCAACTCTTCTTCCAAATGTGGCATGAGCATGAATCAAACGATTCCTGCTAAACAAGACATCGTCGGTACCGCTTTGAATAATCCTAATTTTTCAACGTTGGTGACGGCTTTGAAAGCCGCTGGTTTGGTTGAAGCCCTTAAAGCACCTGGTCCTTACACCGTGTTTGCTCCAACGAATGCCGCATTTGCTAAATTGCCTGCTGGAACGCTTGAAAACTTGTTGAAGCCTGAAAACAAAGCTCAACTTCAAGAAGTGTTGAAGTACCATGTACTTCAAGGCAATGTGGCTTCTAAAGACATTCAACGTGGTTCTACCGAAGTCAACACCCTTCAAGGTGAAGCGGTTGAAGTAGAAAGAAACGTTTTGGGTAACATCACTGTTGACGACGCTAAAGTCATTATCCCTGATGTCGCAACCACAAACGGTACGATTCATGCGATTGACACTGTTTTAATCCCAGAATAAACCCTTGTTTTTCAAAGAAGATTCAAGCATCGCCTCCTCGTGAGAGAAGGCGATGCTTTATAGCAGCTTATAGAAAAGGCGATAAGGGGATTGTTATACCAGTTCCCAGTTTGAATAGCGTATAGGCGGATTCTAGGAGCCTAGACTCGCAGATGTGTGAGGTGTACAGAGACGTACATAAGCACATCGAGAATCGTAGCGACAACGAAGACGTCAGACGCTATTTAAAATGGGAATTGGTATTACTTGAATCCGCCAATACTATAGCTGGGACGATGATAAGCCGTAAGACCTCGCTGTTTTATGGCTTGACGATGTTCTAGGGTGGCATACCCCATATTACTTGCCCAACCATACTCAGGAAAATCCATCGCCACTGAACGCACCCATTCGTCCCGATGCTCTTTGGCAACAATGGATGCCATTGCAATTAAGGCACTTTGAGCATCTCCTTTTACAATGGGGCTTTGCTGATGCGACGTAATACTGGGGATGCGGTCTCGACCGTCCATTAAATAATGACAGCGAGAGATCGCCTCTTCTTCAAGGTGAGCAAACAACGTGTCAATCGCACGTTGCACGGCAAGCATCGAAGCCCCGATGATATTATGCTCAGCAATTTCTTCAGGCGTGGCTTGCCCAATGCCGACATGACAAAGATCTAAAATGGCTGGTAACAAAGCGTGTCGTTGCTTGGCGGTGAGTTTTTTAGAATCGTTAATGCCGACTAAAGACAGTCTCTCGTCTAAAACGCAAGACGAGTCAATGGACTTCCAACACACGGCAGATGCCACCACATCGCCGATGAGGCTACCTCGTCCCACCTCATCACAGCCTACCAGTACAGTATTAGGGTCTAATGTTTGAGCCAATGCCTCGTCAAAAGCAAGCAGTCTCGTCAAGCGAGCTTCGGCGGATGCTTTACTAGATTTGACAAGTTCCTTACTGAGCAGGCGGGACTTCAAAGCAGAGTCCTCCCAATTGCCCTTGTCGCACATCCACCAATAAGCGGTGGGCAGCCCGTTGAATATCGGCAACACCCCCCTTTTGAATCAGATTACTCAACGTGGCAATACGTTCAAGGCTCCAAGTCGTTTGAGCTTCTTCGGGCGAAGGGTTCCCATATTTTTGACGGAGCAAATGCGGATAATGCTCGTCAAAATAACCCAAGCAAAAGCGAGCGATTTCTTCGTCGTCAAAGCTTTTTTCACCAATAGAAGACACCAACGCCAACCAGTGAGCGTCTTCTTGACGCTCTAGTTTCGGCGGTAAAATACCGGGACTGTCTAGCAATTCCACCTGCGGATGCACCCGCACCCACTGCGTTTGCCGTGTTACCCCCGCCTTATGCCCCGTATGCACCTTTTTCTTGCCGATTAAGCCGTTAATCAAGCTGGATTTACCCACATTCGGCATGCCCATCATCATGGTACGAATCGGGCGAGGCTTTAGCCCTTTTGCCACCCAACGGGCTTGAGCCTCTGCACCTTCAGCCAAAATGGCGGCAATTAAGGCTTTTTTGGCTTGACTGTCTCGCTGAGCATCGACACTTAACACATGTTCACCCCTGCCTTTGAAGTAATCCACCCAGGCATCTAGGAGGCTGGCATCGGCGAGATCACGCTTATTCAGCACGGTCACCAAAGGCTTTTGGCGATCCACCACACGCTGGCGAATATCAGGGTGTCGACTCATCAGGGGCATGCGGGCATCTAGCACTTCTACGACGACATCCACCGTTTGCAGGTGCTGATTGAATTCTCTGTCCCATTTGGCCATGTGACCGGGGTACCAATGGAGTTGAAACGCTTGTTCTTGGGGGAGATTGTTGATCATAGGGTTTCTTTTTTCTTTTGTGAGTGAGCTTCTAGTCTACCATAAACAGGAAAGCACATGATGTATAGAAAGCTCTGCAAAAGTCAAAAAATACACCGTCATTGCGAGTGAAACGAAGCAATCTGTCCACCACTTGCGGCGTTTTTACAGATTGCCACGCTACGCTCGCAATGACGAAAATCCCTTTCGCATCAACAAACAGGGAAGAACCTTCGTTCTTCCCTGTTATTACATTATTTTAAAACGACTACACCACGCTAGGCAATTTGTCGCTGGTATCCACCAAACCAAACTTCAAGGCGTACAAAACGGCTTGGGTACGATCGTTCACCTGCAATTTTTGGAAAATATTGTTCACATGGGTTTTGACCGTGGTTTCAGAAATCACCAAGCGATCGGAAATGCTCTTATAGGTCAAGCCTTCCGTCAACAATTTCAAGACCTCTTTCTCTCGAGACGTCAACTGGCTCAACAAGGCTTGACGATGCGGGTCAGGCTTCGACACCTTCTGCACAATCGTGTGGAACTCGTCAAAGAATTTGGTGGCAATGCTGGTCGGCATGAAGATGCGTCCTGCATTGATGTCTTCTAAGGCACGCATGAGCTGTGTGGTAATCATGGTTTTGAGGATGTAGCCTCGACCGCCTGCACGCATGGCTTTGTAGACGGTGTCAGGGTCGTCACTACCCGTGAGGGTTAAAATTTTGATTTCAGGCTTTTTCACTAGAATCTGTTGAATAGCTGAAATACCGTCTAGTTCTGGCATGTTCATATCCATGAGTACGATGTCAACTTCTGTATGCCCGACCCGACGCACGGCTTCGTCACCATTGCTACAAATCCCCACCACCTTGTGCATGGATTGCAGTTCAATCAACTGCTTAATGCCTGCGGCGTGATTGGCGTTGTCATCGACCACCATAATGCGTAAAATGGGGGCTTGTAATTCGTTTTGATTTAGCGTCATGGACGGTATCTCTCCTTTTTGGTCAAGCTAGGGGGTAAATTGTTGATGTTGTGGAGCAAGCACTTTCATGGCGACACGGCATGATGGCTTGCAGATTTTTTCAATTCCCTTATTCACAACGTGCGGAAGTTGTCGCCCTTCACTTGAAGGAGGGTCAAAAACTTATGGCATACTGTAAGTATAGGAGCTTATGGGGCTTTTGAAAATAACCTGGCGGTTTATACCCTCCGTGTGATGTAGATTTGTGGAAGATACACCGCAAAGAGGATGTAACACAGCAACGTACTTTTCGCCCTTCTTTGTAAAGAAATTGTAACATTCTTTTCAGAAAAGGGCGACTACTGGGTAACACAAGAAGCAATGGAACGCTTAAGGGGTGATTGTATTGCCATCTCCGAGTCCTGAAATAACAAGGGCTTGGGGTTTAGGACGCTTGAAAATTTTTATATGCTTCATTCTTCTCTCAACCCAACTAGACAAACGTGAATAGTCTTCTTTTAATTTAGCATAACCTTCTGTCACCTGTTGAAATCCAACATGTTCATAAAATCCTTTTAAAGGTTTTAAGTCTATCCAACCATTATTTAAAAATACTTTTGAATACCATTGGTCTGACGCTTTTGCAACTTCTACCGTGCTAGGTTTACCTTCTGCAACAAGAAAGCTAGCTAATAATGAACCACCCACTCCTGTCTGAAATGAAACAAGATCTTCTAAACGAAGTGTCTTCGTGTTTCTTTGTCCTAATAAAACCCCTTGTAGTTGTTGTCTTTGATCTAATGCCAAATATACACAATGTGCCCCTTTTCCTGAAGGCAGTTTTGCAATGGTAGAATCTAATAAACTGTGTACAGGTGATTCTGATAAAGATATAAGATATGGTCTTAAAGCCAGAAGAGTTTCTAAATCTTGAGTGTGATAGTGGTCGCCAATTTTATAAATATTTATTCCTATTTTAGGGCAAGCGGCAACAAGAGTAGCCCCTTGACGTTGAGAAGCATCCACAGGAGGACCATACAAAGCATGACGACCATTTAAAATATGCACAAAAAAGAAACCCATGTTTAAAAGCAATAACAATTACAGATATAAAAAAGGCTCAATCTAAACTTGTGCTAGCTAGACCAACATTGGCTTAGGGAAACGGGCAAACATCACATCAATGTGCTGGAGCAACGGCGACGGGTCAAAACACGCGTCAATCGACTCTGCACTTAACACGGCAAGCACGTCCTGATCTGCTAAAATGTTCTGACGAAAATGCCCGCCTTCCACATTCCACGCCGCATGGGCATTGCGTTGCACCCACCGATACGCCGTTTCTCGGCTCACCCCAGCGTCAATCAACGCTAGTAACACACGCTGGCTAAAAATCACCCCGCCGTAAATGTTCATGTTGCGTGCCATGTTCTGCGGAAACACTACCAAGTGTTGCATCACCGTGTTAAAACGATTCAACATATAGTGCAGTAGCGTAAAGGCATCAGGCACCACAATACGTTCGACCGAAGAATGTGAAATGTCTCGTTCATGCCACAAGACCACATTTTCCATGCAGGGCAAAGCATACGAGCGAATCAAGCGTGCCAAACCCGTGATGTTCTCGCTCGAAATGGGGTTGCGTTTATGCGGCATGGCAGAAGAGCCTTTCTGCCCTTTGGCGAAGGCTTCTTCCACTTCCAAGACATCCGTTCGTTGCAGATTGCGTATTTCCACCGCCATTTTTTCAAGCGAAGAAGCGAGTAACGCAAACGCGTTCATCAAACTCGCGAGGCGGTCTCGTTGAATGACTTGGGTAGACGCTTTCACGGCGTCGAGTCCTAGAGCCTTACAGGTCAAGGCTTCCACTTGCGGACTCAAGTGGGCGTAAGTCCCCATGGCACCTGAAATCATGCCCACACGACATTCTTCAAAGCCTGCTTCGATGCGAGCCGCGGCTCGTTCGAGTTCATCCACCCACACGAGCAATTTGGCGCCGAAGGTAATGGGTTCGCCGTGTATGCCGTGGCTACGCCCGACCATTACCGTGTACTGCTGTTCCCACGCCCGTTCGAGCAAGGTATTTTTAAGGGCGTTCAATTTTTCCAACAAAACAGGTTTAGCCGTTTGAATCTGCACGTTTAAGGCGGTGTCGATCAAATCGCTAGAGGTCATACCCAAATGCACAAAGCGACTGTTTTCACCCACATATTCCGCCACATTCGTCAAAAAAGCGATGACATCGTGACGCACTTCTTCTTCAATTTCATCAATGCGAGCGATATTGTATTGAGCCTTTTCCCGCACTTCAGCCGTCACCCCTTCAGGCACGTTGCCAAGGGCTTCATGGGCTTCAAGGGCGGCGAGTTCTACCAGCAACCATGCGTCGAACTTGGCTTCAGGCGTCCATAGGGCGGACATCGCAGGCAGGGAATAGCGTTCAATCATGGGGGTGAGGCTCCTATAAATACGTCTTGAGGTGAAGGAAGAAAGAGGGGGCATCTGTCATAATTATATAGAAAACAGGGATCCATTGCAAAGATTGTGCCTAAACAAGAGGGAAAGACCATGTTCAAACACTTATTTTCATTCGTTGGCGTGGTGTTACTTTCGGCCTTAATGGTCGGCGTCAGTGCTTCTGCGTGGGGAGCCGACTATAAAGGGGAGTATAAACGCCCCCCCAACCCCGAAACGGATCCTAAAGCCACCCTCGTTTTAGCTGTTGAACCCCAACACAAAGACGCCAAAGCCTACGGCGACTTAGGCACGCTTATTGGCGGGGTGCTGACTCGCAATTTAGCCCTTGCCTTAAAGGGGCAAGGCAAGCAGTCGTATTTGTCGCCGTTGCAAGCCACCGAAGCCTATCGTATTGGCAATAAGCTCAATGAGCAAGCTCGATTTTTAAGCAAAATGAACAGTAAAGCCAATTTCGGCATTACCGATATGAAGGGCTTAAATAGTGCCTTGTGTAAAACCTACAAAGAACTCTGTGCGTCGTCATCCCTAGCGTTTACAGGGGTGGATCGGGTCTTGGTGGTACGAGCCGACTTAGATTTTACCCGTCCGTACCGTCCGCCGTCTCGCTGGAAACGTATTACCAGCTGGTTTGAAGGTAATTTAAACGAAGAAGCCATGGGCTATGTGGATGTGGACATTCAGCGTTTTGACCGCAGTTCAACAGGTCTGTATCAAGTCGTGCATCAGTGGCAGGGCGAGTTTCGCTTGCCGACCGATCGCATGGTGGGTGCCACGCTTTCCGTCTATGACGAGCCTTCCGCCAATACATGGGTGAGTCGTTTGGGGCATGAGGTCTTTCAGGAATACTGGAAAGCCACGGCTCAAGATTATGGGGTGATTCGCAATGTGAATCCCATAAATAAGTTGAAGGTTCCGCCGAAAGAGGCGTGGGATTTGGATGAGTCGAAGTTTGAGTCCTATCACAAGTAGGGGTAATTTCCGACACACGAAAGGCGATTTCTGGCACACAAAACCCTCGTTCTTGTCACACGAAACCTGCTTTTTTGACACATAAAACCTTTGTTTCTGACACACGAAACCCTGTTTTTGGGGATCCTTCACATGCGTTCAGGATGACGAGTTCAAGTGTGGTCTTCAATTTTCAAGGGACTACTCTTTTTTATTGTGACACGTTTTCAACGTGTCGCCTAGTGCTGAAAACCCACGTTTTATAGAAGGAAGTGAGTTTCGTCATTGCGAGTGAAACGAAGCAACCTGTAAACCAATGCGACGTTTCTACAGATTGCCACGCTACGCTCGCAATGACGTTGGATTATTCCATAGTCTTTTTGTTTTTATAAACGAATGTAACAATTTATCAATTTGGGGGTGACGGGAACCTTTATTAAGGCACAACCGCTTTCAAGAAAAAGCGAATCCCCTTTTGTTCACCCCCCCCTAACCCCAGAGAGAATATAAATAATGACTAACTTTTTAACGAATATTTTAGGTGCTATTACTGGTGCTAACCCAGCAAAGAAAGAACCAAAGACCGAAACCACCAAAACAGAAACAGAAGAAGCTAAAAGACTAACAGAAGCTTATCAAGGTGCCGCCACATACATTGTCGATGAATTTGGTACAGGATCAAAATTAAATCGAAAAGCTCTTCAAGAATCTTCACTTTTAACAGGTGTCAATAAAACTAATAAAGCTAAAGTAGCTGAATTTTTAGGAACTCTTTCGATGACAGAAGTTGCTAAACTACTTAGATCCGCCGATAATAATAGAGATGGCAAAGTAACCCCTCAAGAACGTGCGAGGTTCATGAATGGTTTGGTTGCTCAAATTGAAAATGGAGCAAGTCCCGAACGGATTCAAGCTGGCATCAATGCCAAATTTCTTAAAAACGGTGGCGAGGTCCCTGATGCTAAAAGAAAAGAATGGATCGCCGAATTCAAGGAATTCGACATTCCTGAATCCGCTTACACGCCTAAAAAAGCCACCAAAGAAACAGACCCTGCAAACGATCCGCCAAACTTCGACTTTGAAAGTCTTGCGGGACTGATAACGCCTTTAATAAACAAGAAGTATGAGACGTCTTCCACAGAAAAGAATGTTAATCAGGCTTCGATAAATACTCAAAAGTTGAAGGATTTACAAGCACAACAACAAATCTTATTAAGTCAAGCTTCGACTTTAACGCCTTCCTTGGGTATGCCAAATACTTTAGGCACAATCCCTACTTTACCCACGCCTACCCTAGCAGACTTCTTGCAACCTCCCCTACTCGCAGGAGGCAATAGCTTTCCAACCGCAATGCCTGCTCAAACAACCTTTGCTCAACCTTTGGCACAACAGCAACCGTTTACCTTCGCTCCAGCCCCTGTTGCACCAGTACAACCGTTTGCCTATACGCCACCAGCTCAAATGGCTCCAGTTCAGTTGTCTACAGCATGGATGCCTCAAGCCACTGTCGCACAAGCTCAAGTCCCTGTCGCACCAAACTTGGTCGCACAAGCACAAAGCAACGGCGGTTGGTAATCTCGCTCATCCCCGAATCTCGCAGACGCCTCTTTACTGAACAAGAGGCGTTTTGCCTTGTCTATTTAACGCTTTCATACGATAATAAACGCATCGTTGTGTGAAAGGAAATGCCCATGTCTAACCACGCTTTTTTTGAAATCGGATGCGAAGAACTCCCTGCTGGCTTTTTAGCCACCGTGCAGAACGCCTTAACTCAAGCCCTTGAAAAACGCTTAGAAGCGGTTGGACTTGCCGACACAGCCATTCACATCGAAAAAACGCCTCGTCGCTTGGTCATTCGCCTAAACGGCTTGCCTGAAACGCAAGCTGAACGTAACGACGTCATTAAAGGCCCGCCTGTTCAAGTCGCCTTCGACGCAGACGGCTCCCCCAGTAAAGCCCTCGACGGCTTTTTACGCAAAAACAACGCCACTTTCGACGCCTGCGTACAAGAAGACATCGGCGGGACTCACTATGTGGTTTTGCATCAACGTCATGCAGGGCAGGCCGTTAAAGATCTTATCGGATCGCTTGTGTTGGATGCGGTACTATCGATTGAAGGCCCTCGCTTTATGCGATGGGCGAACAATACACGCCTTTTCCCTCGCCCCATTCGCTGGTTGCTCGCCTTTTGGAATGACGAGCGTCTGCCTCTTTCCCTTGATTTAGGGGATGATACCCTCGTTTCTGGCAATAGCACGCGTGGGCATCGCTTGCTAGGGCAAGCCGACATTGTGGTGGATTCGCCTGCGGATTATGACGCCAAACTGGCGTCCTTAGGCAAGGTGATTTTATCCACCGAAGCACGCATGGCAACGGTGAAAGAACAACTCGCCGAAGTCGCCAAAGGCATCGGTGGTGTGGCGATTGTGGATGACGAACTGCTCGAAGAAGTGGCGAACATCTTGGAATACCCCAGTGTCATTGTGGGACGATTTGACGCCAGCTATTTAAAAATCCCCAAGCCTGTTCTCATCACGGTGATGAAGGCTCATCAACGCTACTTCCCTGTGGAAAGTGAATCTGGCGAACTCTTGCCTTACTTCTTGGTCGCCACCAATGGAGACGTCCGCTTTGCCAAGAACATCATCGCAGGCAACGAACGTGTCTTGGTCGCCCGCTTTGAAGATGCCAAGTTCTTCTATGAAGAAGATATCAAAACCCCATTAGAAGACCGTCTCACCGCCTTAGACGGCGTGACCTTCCAAAAAGGTCTAGGTTCCCTTAAAGCCAAAACCCAGCGGATCCAACGCTTGAGCTACGCTTTTGCCGAAGCTTTAGCCGTGGATGCCGACACACGTCAAGCGGTGGAACGTGCGTCGTTACTGTGTAAAACCGATTTGGTCACCTCGATGGTCTTTGAACTGACGGAACTTCAAGGCGAAGTGGGCATGTATTACGCCTTGCAACAGGGGGAGTCTCCTACTGTAGCTACCGCCATTTTTGAGCATTACCTGCCTCGTTTTCAAGGCGATGCCTTGCCTGAATCGCCCACAGGACTCATCATCAGCCTTGCCGACAAGCTCGATACTTTGGTCGCCTTATTCAGCCAAAGCAAAACGAAAATGCCCAGTGGATCCAAAGATCCCTTAGGCTTGCGTCGTTTGGTCAACGGCGTCTTATTGAGTATTTTGGCGTTTAACCTTCACAATAATTTACAGGTCTGGTGTCAACATAGCTATGAAAACTTGGGCGATTTGGCTCAAGAATCGTGGGATGCCACGTGGCAACGTACCAGAGGCTTTATGCAACAGCGTTTGGCGTCTTACCTACAAGAACAAGGCTATAGTGTGGATCTCATCCAGTCGGTGCAAGCCAGCTTTAGTCCGTGGGACGACCTACCCTTGTTTGTGGCGAAACTCGACAACCTGAAAGTCAAGCGAGAGGATGCTCCCGACTTATTCGATGCCTTGTACACGCCTGCCAATCGCATCGACAAAATGATCGCCAAGCATTACAATCCGCAAGCGACCTTGGCGAAGGTGGAAGAATCCTTGCTCGAATCGGATGCGGAGCGTGCCTTGTATCACGCCGCGAATAAAGCCTTAACTCAAAATAGTACGGTAGCCATGGCGGAGCTTGCTCCACTGGTGGAACGCTTTTTTGAAGACGTCATGGTGATGAGTGAGAATCCTGCGATCCGTCAAAACCGCTTGGATTTATTGTCTGCCTTGCACACGGCGTATCTGCAACGCTATGGTCGTTTGAGTTTGCTCGTTTTGGCTTAGTTTTTACAAATTGTAAAGCGTAAAGGTTGACAGTTAAACATTTATTTGTCATACTAAATACTATGGATACTACAAATGGCTCAAGTCCACGTCACCAGTAAGGCGAATAAGCAACTGCTGAAAGCCCCACACCATGTACAAAATAAGTTTCGTGGTTGGCGAGATGCCGTTCAAACCGTCGGTTTGTTAAGCGTAAGACGCAGTGTTGGATTCCACGACGAACCCTTAAAAGGGGATCGGCAAGGGCAACGATCCATACGACTCAATAAACAATGGCGTACCATTTATCAAGAAATGAACGGTGTGCTTGAAGTCATCGTTTTGGAGGTAACCCCACATGACTACTAATGAAGACAATACCATTATCGATTTTGACGTAACACCTGAACAAAAAGCGTGGATCTTAAATCGTACGCTGGGTTCAGAAATTAGAACATGGCGTGAATGCGAAGCATGGAGCCTTGAACAAGCCGCACAAAAACTAGGCATTAGCCGACAAGCCTTGCATCAATACGAAACAGGCAAAAAACTACCGAGCGTGGAACAAACCATACGGCTTGCGGAAGGCTTAGGTGCCGTGCCTGAAATGTGGCTGGTGTACCGTATTGAAACCGAATTAAAAGCAGTAGGCTATGCCGTAGATAGTTTCAAAATCCATAAAGCCAGTTAATTATACTTTTTAGATAAAAGTGTTAATTTAAAGAATCGTTGCACAAGCCGACGTCCAAGCACTAAATCCGAGCGGGTGAGCGAACTGCGAATCCCCGAGCGATTTTGCGGACGTCCCACGAGTAGAAAGTGGAGCAAGCGAAAAGGATGAGAAAGGGGGTGGATTTTTAAGGAGGGGGAAAGAGAAGGAGAGCCGCAACAATTTCCTTTTCTTTCCCCCTCCTTGAATCGCCTTTGGAGGTTTGGAGGCTTTTGGCGACGCAAAAGTCTCCAAGCACCAGCGTTAAACGGAGCTAAAAACCACAAAATAGACAATCTTAAAAAAAATCACTTCTTAATTACAAAACACTATACTATACACGAGGGATAATGACATCAAAGCGTGTACCGACGTTCACGCTACTATGCACATCAATTCGCCCCCGATGCTTTTCCACAATACGGAAGCACAACGCCAGCCCCAAGCCTGTGCCTACCCCACGGCTCTTGGTCGTAAAGCCGGGATCAAACAACTTGCTCAAGTTTTCTTCAAGAATACCCTTGCCGTTGTCCACCACAGAAACTTGCAAGCAATCGCCTAAGGCTACATCTTCCACCAACTGCGTTTCAATGCGTAAAATGGGGTTGTCTCGCCCTTCAAGGGCATGCGTGGCATTCACCATCAAGTTCATAAACACTTGATTCAACAAACCAGGGAAGCACTTGAGTAAGGCATTTTGCCTGTCATACCCTCGTTCGATGACCAAATTGTGTTGCAAGGAATGCTTCATCAAGAGCAAAGTGCTTTCTAGCCCTTCGTGGATGTCCACGGTTTTTAGCTCGCTTTCATCCAAGCGGGCAAAATTGCGGAGGTTGACGACCGTATCTTTAATACGTTCGCCTGCCAGACGATTCAGGCTTAAAATATCGCTCGCCATTTTAAGGTACTTCGCTTCAGGCAAGGTTTGCGTATTGAACTTGTCTAATACTTTTTCAAGGGTCTGCGTATTCGCCATAATCGTGCCTAAGGGCGTGTTGACTTCGTGAGCAATCCCAGCGACAAATTGACCAAGCATCGCCATTTTTTCAGATTGCACCAAGTGCATTTGCGTTTGTTGCAATTCATCAAGCGTGTGAGTGAGGGCATCTTTTTGGGCGTTGATTTTACTAAACAATTGAGCTTGCGTCATCGCCAACCCCAACTGCTCGCTTAAGGCGGACAGCATCTCCTTGTCTTCAGTCAACCAAACTCGTACCTTGTTGCACTGATGCAAGCTAATCGAACCGACCCATTCTTTATTCGTGACAATCGGCACAACCGCCAACGACTGCAACTGATTTTCATCATAAAAGGCTTTGCTTGCCATCCAGCCTTCGTGGAAGGGTTTGCCGTCTTGAAAGAAGAAAAAGGGCTTGAGTTGATTGTGCAAGACCTCTTCAGGGATGGTTTGACGCGTTAAGACCTGCCATTCAAACCCATAAGGATGCGTATAGTGAGGATTGGCTCGGTACGCCCCTGTGCCTGCTAGGGTATAACTATACGGCGTGCTTTCAGGAATCTTGGCTTGAGACGCATCCAGTGCTTGATTGAGGGGGATCGGTTCATTAAAGGCGTGAATGGTGCATCGGCTGACGCCCAAGACTTGCCCCACTTCATTGGCGGCGGTTTTCAAAATCTGCGTTAACTCTAAACTTTGGCGGATTTTCACACTCAAGTGATTCATCAAAAATTGACGCCCCATTAAAATCTGCATATCGCTGTACAAACGGGCTTGTTCAAGGGCAAGTGCCAGTAAAGGCAAACCCACTTCAAGCAAGCTTTGCTCTTCAGGGGTGAAGGCTTCAAAGCGTTCTTGACGGTTCATCACCAAAATGCCCACAGGCTGACGTTTGGTGAACACAGGGTAGACCAAGGCGTGGCATCGATAGTTGGGTAGTAAAACACTCGCAGGGTTTTCTTCAGGCTTGAGAAAAAACGGCGTGTTGCGGTAACTCAACAAGGGTTCCAGCAAGGGGTCGGTGCCTGTATAGCGATGATGCTCGCTTTGCGTGTCCGCAAAGCCGTCGCTGTCAATGTGAATCACTCTGCCGATGCCTTGTAAGTTCGGGGCAAGAATGGCGAGGGTTAAGCCGTCAAACTGAAAGAAGTCTCGTAAGACTAAGCCAATGGCATCGAAAATGTCGTCTTGCAGAACGCTGGTATTCACGGCAAGGCTGAGGCGTTGCAATAACGCCAAGTTGCGAGTCGTTTCGGTTTCAGACGTGGGGGAAGGTGATAGTTCCGACATGGCAACTTTCTACAAAATTAGAGATACTTATTTAGTATTATGGCGGAAAGGCGTATTTTTATCAAGGCTTCTCCTGCATTAAGGCGATTGTCGAAGATGATAGAGCGATTTCAAGTTGTGATGGTTAAACCGTTGCACAAGCAGGCGTCCAAGCACTAAATCCGAGCGGGTGAGCGAATTGCGAATCCCCGAGCGATTTTGCGGACGTCGTGGCAAGGAATGATGCGACGAGGTGGGTCAAAAGGGGGAGGATTTTCAAGGAGGGGGAAATGAGGGAGGAGAAACGCAATGCGTCCTTCCTTCCCCCTCCTTGAACCGCCTTTGGGGGTTTGGGGAGTCTTTGGCGGAGCAAAGACCCCCAAGCACCAGCTCAACACGGAGCTAGAAATCCAAAAAAACAGGGGATTTTAAACATACCACTTCTTTAATATAAAACACTATAAGTTCTACCCTTTTTTGATATTTACACTATACTAAAAGGGTCGTTAACATCTAAAGGATGCCCTATGCTTGCTACGAATCCAACACCCCCTATACGCTTGGCTGTTGTGGGTGCTGGCTATTGGGGCAAGAACCTCATTCGCAATTTTGACGCCCTTGGGCATTTGCACACCATTTGCGATGCCCGCCCCGATGCACTGGCTCATTTCCAAGCCGAATACCCCCACATCACAGGTGAGCTTTCCTTTGAAGCGGTGCTGGCTAACCCTGACATTGATGCCGTCGTACTCGCGACGCCGTCTTTAACGCACTACCCCTTAGGCAAGCAAGTTCTTGAAGCAGGCAAGCATTTGTATGTGGAAAAACCCCTCGCTACCACGCTTGCGGATGCTCAAGACTTGGTACAAGTGGCACAACGCCATCAAAAAACACTCATGGTGGGGCATTTGCTGATGTATCACCCAGCCATTAACCGAGTCAAGCAAGTCATTGATTCGGGTGTTTTGGGCGACTTACGCTACATTCAAAGCGACCGATTGAATTACAATCACGGACGAAACGACCGCAACGTGTTTTGGGATTTAGCCCCGCATGATCTTTCCGTATTGATCTACTTAATGAACGGTGAAGTGCCACACGTTAAAGCGGTCACCGCTCAAAATACGTCAGCGGTCGACGAGAAAATCGATCTCGTGCAAGCGTCTTTTCAGTTTCAAAACGGTGTTGTGGCTCATTTACAAACGAGTTGGATGTATCCGAAAAAGCAGGTGCAATTGTTGGTGGTGGGGACAAAAGCGTCTTTAATTTTGGATGATACCTTGCCTTTGGCGAATCGCTTGGTGCAAGTGCATTTCGATGAAGCAGGCCATCGACAGGAAAAGGTGGTGGACTACTTGCCTTTAGAGCCGTTACGTTTGGAATGCCAGCATTTTGTCAATGCCTTAGCAGGCGGTTGGCAACCGCAGTCGGATGACCAGAATGGGTTGGCGGTTGTGGAAGTCTTAGAGAACGTCCAACAATTTTTGTAGAAAGCTCTGCGAAAGTCAAAAAAGCCTCTTACTCCCTCCCCTTTAAGGGGAGGAAAACAACCTTTCTCATTCACGAAGTGAATCTTCCCCTTTAGGAAGGAGAGGTTGGGAGAGGAAACCAACGGTTTTCTTTCCCAAGAGAAAAAGTTTACTTTTTCGACCATGTTGGGGTGGGGAGTAGATGTAAACACTGGATTCTAGGCATCCCCCCCTCTCGTGAGCCTCACTCCTCAAGGAGAGGGAACAGGACTTTCGCAGAGACTTCTATGGACAAAAATGGCATGAGTAAAAGTCCAAAATGCTTCAAGATCATGACGAGCAGGATTTTATAGACGGCTTCATACCAGTTCATAGTTTGAATAGCGTATAGGCGGATTCTAGGAGCCTAGACTCGCAGATGTGTGAGGTGTACAGAGACGACCATAAGCACATCGAGAACCCGAGCAACAACGAAGACGTCAGACGCTATTTAAAATGGGAACTGGTATCATTGCAAATGTAACAGATGTGTCATCCCTAGCACAGAAGGTTCTTAAGATTGTTTTAATACTTATATAAGCTTAATCTCAATGCAAGATCTTTAAACCCCTCTGTTTTAACAACCCTAGTAAAGGATGAACCTCTCTATGTCTAACGCTGAACGCAAAACCTTTGTTTTAAAATGTGACAAGCCTCGTTATGATGGTGGTATTGAAATTGATTTGGAACGCTATTTTGGCAGACGCCTTCAACCGAATTTGACGTCATTAAAAGGAATGGCACAAGAACATCTGAATGAAGACCAACTTAAAAAACTTGGGGATGATGCCGTATTAAGCCCAACACAAGTGATGGCTCGTGCTAAAAAAGCAAAATCAAAAACACAATCCTTATTAAGCGAAGAAATGGTTTATGATATGGATGAAGCCTTAGAACGCAATATGGCAAGCGAAGATTTAGCGGAACTTTTACCGTATACCCGTGTCAATAAAGACGCCATAAAAAAAGCGGATCAAAAACAGCAGGATGCGGACAAGGCGATGCGTCCCCTGATGCGTCAAGATCGCTTAAAAGACGTCTTCATGCAAGGGCCTTTGCAAATGGGCATTGGCTTAACAGGTTTGCTCACCAGTCTGCTCGCCTTATGTGCCATGAACTTATGTGCCAGACCTGAAGGCATTCGTCACCAAGCCCGTCAACTGTTTCAAGATTGTACTAAAGTTTTTTGGAAAGGCTTGTGGAATACCGTGCTTTTGCCAGTATCGACCCTGAGAGCCGTGATGATTTACTCATTTTAAAGTCGAAACTTAGGTAGCCGTCTCTTTAAAAGGACGGCTATTGTCTTATGCGTATGCTAGAATGAAATAAAGTTCCCCTTGCTTAATAGGATTGCCCCCCTTCATGCCTAAGCCTAAAGCTCGTTTGAGCCACCCAATTTGGTTGCCATGGTTACGCTTATTTAAACAGGGGTATCGCTTATTCGCTTCGATGGAATTGGCGATTGTGTTACTTATTGCGTTGGCACTGGCGTGTATTGTGGGCAGCTTAATGCCCCAAGAAAGCTTGGTGAATCTTGCCGATATTCAGCGTCAATTTGGCAATGCAACGCCTTACCTTAAAGCGATGGGTTTTTTCAATGTGTTTTATAGTACCTGGTTTTTTAGCTTAGAAGCCCTGTTCTTTGTGTCGATTGTACTCGGTTCTTTTCGATGGTTGCGTCCTGCGTGGCGTTCGATTACCCTAAAAACCCTGATGAATGCGACCCATATTCAAAGTTGTTCAACCGCGCGCAACATAAGTATCTCCCCTGCGGTGGCTCCTCCTGAAACGCTGGCGACTTTAACGCTGGCGTTAAAACAAGAAGGCTTTAGCATCACGCCTTCAAGCCCCAAGCACCCATGGAGCCTTTACGCCCAACGGGGCTGGCTCGGACGAGTCGGCCCAATGATTACGCACTTGGGCATTGCACTTACCTTGTTGGCGGGTTTGTACGGAGCCTTTAGTAATTTTACGGCACAAGCGACTTTAAAACCAAATGAATCTTTATATATAAGTGAAGCGGATTCCTTCCAAACGTCTACGAATCCGCCTTATTGGCTGGGTCGTATTCCTGAATGGAAGTTCAAAGTCACGGATTTTGATATTGAGTTTCAACAAAAATCGCCGTTGATTCCCAAGCAATTCACCTCCACTTTGCAGATTTTAGATCCTTTGACGGGGGAAATGCTGGCGGAAGGGCAAAGTTCCGTGAATCATCCCTTTGTTTATGATGGCGTGACCTTTTATCAAGCCCAATTTTCACCGACCACCTTGCATGATGTGTGGATTGATCGTGTCCCTTTGCGTATGGATGCGTCTCAAACGCTGGCGGGGCGTCCGTATGCGGTGCATCCTGTCAATGCCACGACTCGTTTATTTATGTTTCCCTTGGGGCGTTTTACCGATGGCTTACCCACCAACCGCTTGCATGTATTGCTGGAGCGTAACGGCGTTTTACAAGGGTATCAAAAGGGCTTTAGTGAAGCGAATAACACCATACTTTCCTTAGAAGAAGGGGGTAAAGCGGGGATTCTGGGGGGGGTAAGTCTTCAATACAAAAAAGCGGTGATGGCAACGGGTTTGCAGATGAAATACGCGCCTGAAACGGCTTTTCTATACATGAGTTTATTGATTTTGACTTTGGGTTGTGTGTTGAGCTTTATTCCGCATCACCAAGTGTGGTTTGCCTTGTATTCAGAAGAGGGAGAAGGCAAGGCTCCACCGACCGAATTGTGGTGGTATACGAAGGCGAAGAAGCGTCATTTTGCCTTAGAAGAGGCGTTGACCCGTTGCTTAGCGAAGATGCCTCGTGCCTTGCGTTAGCGATAAAACAAGGGTTTTCGACACACAAAATACCACTTTCTGACCCACGAAACCCTTGTGTCTGACACACGAAAGTCGCTTTCTTGACACATGAAACCCTCGTTTTTGGCACACAAAACCCGCTGTTTTGACACATAAAACTCGGCTTTCTGACACACACTAATCTAAAAAACGTCATGTTGAGTGTAACGAAACATCTCCTCCCCTCTTTTGGGGGAGATCCTTCACGTGCGTTCAGGATGACGCATTCAGGTTGGTTCATCAATTTTCAAAGAACTACTCTTTTTCATTATGACAAAAGGAGTCGCCTTTGAATAGTGCTTAAAACCGACGTTTTTGCTCCCCTTACTTTAGTCCTTTACGAAGGGGGAGTGACAATTTATGGTAATTTATAGATAAACATGGAGATGTTTAACTTGTTGCATAAGCAGGCGTCCAAGCACTAAATCCGAGCGGGTGAGCGTACTGCGAATCCCCGAGCGATTTTGCGGACGTCGTGCAAAGGAATGATGCGAGGAGGTGGGTCAAAAGGGGGTGGATTTTTAAGGAGGGGGAAATGAGGGAGGAGAAACGCAATGCGTCCTTCCTTCCCCCTCCTTAA
>CANGYO010000002.1 GCA_947458095.1 Vampirovibrionales bacterium
GTAGAACGTACATTCAGTTGGATGAATGGGTCACGACGTTTGAGTAAAGACTATGAGATTAGTGTGTCTTCAGCCGAAACACAGGTCAAAATATCTCATTGCTGTACTCTGTTCAAAAGAATACAACTTTCATGAAGATAGGTTCTAAGTTTTCTTTTGCAGAACCATCAGGGAGTATTCCAAGAAAGAGGTTTTTATACTTTAATAGTTGATTTTCAGTCGTTTCTCTGATCTCTTGTAAACGCAAAAGAGAATTTTCAATTTCATAAAGAGGCATAGAGCCTTCTGGAGAAACGGATTCATACAAATGCCCTGTACGCAAATGTTTCGATGCTAATTTCTCTTGAAGAAGCGACGGTTTGGGAAAAATAGAAGGAGAGAAGAATTTCATGCAAATAGGCTTTATATGACGGATTCCGTAACAAATAACGATGGTTCAATAGAGACCCAATAAATAACCACTTTTCAAGCTTATCATCTTCATACAAATAGACAAGAGGCTTTACAACGTCTCACAAAATTAAGTCGTTTAAAAATAGTGGGTTTTATGCACTATGCAACGGGCGAATCCTTTGCTAAGCTAAGAGTATCAGGAATCCACTGAAACACAGCCACACACACCAGATCACACAAACACACCACAATCATATAGTAATAGATGAAACAGGCTATGAGGCTATTCTAGGAGCCTAGATTTTTTTGTGCGGGCGTGTACATAGACGTACATAACCAAACAAAAAAATCGTAGCGACAACGAAGAGACCATAGACCGTTTTATCTAAATATTAAGGAGTCCCCTTATGTTACCCCCCACGACGGCAACGTTGCCCCTTGGCGTGCATGAACCATCCAGCCCCCCCACCCTGATTTTCATGCACGGCATCGGGAACCAAAACCGTGCGTGGATCAACGAAGCCCTCGATGCCCTACCCCCCACCCTCACCCCCCGATGCGTCCCCTTCTTTTGGTCGGATCTCTTCGATCAAAGCCCTGCGGGCAAAGTCGCAGGTACCCTCATTAAAACGCTCAACACCTTTACGCCTGTTTTTGCCCCCCTTGTGTTCCCCAACCAAGGCGTAAACGTGCAAAGCGTGATCAATGCGGGGATTCAGTACATCGCTGTGCCGTTTTTGAATCAATGGCTCGACAAGTGTGCGGACGTTTTGGCGTACAACAGCGTCCGCCAAAATGCCTTCAAACGCCTCGATGCCTTGATTTCAGAACAAGCAGGTGATGTCATCCTCGTCGCCCATTCCATGGGGAGCGTGCTGGCGTTCGAGTTTCTGCAAACGCCAACCGCTTCAACAGGCAAAGTCATCCGCTTGATTAGCCTGGGTTCTCCGTTGGACAGGCAACCCATTAAACGCCAAGTCCAGCAACGCACAGGCGGTAAAACGACGGTGCCGTGTGACTGGCTCAACCTTTGGGGGACGCTCGATCTCGTCTGTTGCTGGCAACCGTGGAAATCGGGGGAACTCGACACCTTTCGCCCGCATGAACAGATTAAAATCCCGTGGCAGGGGCATCACTTGGCGTCCTATGTCGCCCATATTCCTCCCCACTATTTGACGCATGCCAACGTATAGACCCTATAGAGGAAACGATCAAGACGGTTATAAAGAAGATGTAAAGATCTTGTACAGGTTTACAACTGAATAAACCAACTATGACCCCTAAGGCTTGAAGTGACGTCGACTTCAAGCCCTTATTTTACAAGGTTTTTTCGGATATCTTGCCCTTTCGCAAGATGCCCCCAAGACGCCGTGTAAAGATGGGACAAAAAGTCTCTTTAAACGAGCTAGTCAAACAAAGCACCTTTCTGTATAGTAAAGGTATCCCCTTACTTAATAGAATTGGATTTTTTCTATGGCAGTCGTTGCATCTAATAAAACCGAAATCACTTTGCCTCAATTGCTGGCGTTTCCCTTACAGGAACGTACGGCTCGGGTCAAGGGTGTGTTTTTAGTGGCGAATAATTCATCTGCCAACTTTCATGTGTTGGAAGATGCCTTGCTGGCGATGGGTCACGCTCATGTGGCGGGTTTTTTGATTGATGTCTTGGCATCGGAAAGCAGTTCTCAAGCGGATATTCAACTGGCGAGCATGACGCTGATTCGCATGGGCAATGCCGTGCGTGAAGATGTCTTGCGTTTTGCGATGAATGCCACAGGCGAGCGTGCCGTGTGGATCGCCGATTTTATGGTGCATCAACTCGGTTTGGAAAAGGCTAGTTGAGAACGAGCCTACGAACTTGGTTTCGTCATTGCGAGCGTAGCGTGGCAATCCGCTTAGCCCTTGCGTGTTGAAGTCTGAACAGATTGCTTCGTTGCACTCGCAATGACGGTGAGTTATTTGGATTTTTTGAATAGATTTCTATACTATACGCCTACGAACGAGCCGTCACCAACTGCGTCGCAGGAGCCATCGGGTAGTAGTTCGGGGCAGACCAGTTGTAGCCAATGTTGTCTAAAATACGTTGAATGCGTTGATGCAACTCTTCAGGCGCCATCGTTTTTTCTTGCAGGTCTTTTTTTAAATTACGCAAGGCATGTTCCAACTGCGAACGTTCACTAATGGCTTTAAAGTGAGGTTCTAACGTGGTGAGCTTGTAGCTTTCATACTGCTTTTCCGTTTCCGCATTCAAACGAGTCACTTCAATTTCACGCAAGCCTTCCACCAAAAACTGCATGGTGCGTAACATCACACCCATGGCAACAAACAGCCCTGCCATAATAAAACCCTGCTTCGACTGAAAGAAATGCAACAAAACCGCTTCCGTATTTTGGGGTGCTAGCGTATTTTTAATCAGCACTCTCTTTTCATGGGTAGGACTCATCGCCTTTTTGGGATCTTGTTCAAGGGCGTAGCTCAAGGGTTCCACCACCTTTGCCATACTTTCACGAATCGCTTTTACGGCATACACGCCAACCGTTGCCATGGTAAAGCCTAAACCTGCCCCCACCGCATTTAACGACCATCGTGATGCCTTCTTAAAATCGAGTGGAACCGTCGTTTCAGGCACCTTCGGCATCCATGTCGCTTCTGTCTGCGTGGCATCTGTTTTTTCGCTTGCGTTGTCGTTTTTCGACTTGGCAAACTGGGCTTGCCGAGGCATGGGGCTTCGGTTTTGGGGCAGGATCGCAAAATTGCTTTGCTTATGACGAAAATCGTCTTGCTCACGAATTTTATTGGGGCGATTGAACGTTGGCGTGCATTCAAAGGGCAGGGGCGACAAGTAAGCATCCGCCATGGGGATGCCTTCTTCGGCTAAAATACGGCGGATTCGAGCTTCCGCATAGGCGTGGTTGTCTTCATCAATCTGCGTTTTCGCTTCAATTGATTGTTGGTATGCCGTGCTTAAGCTACCCACCAAATTCGCTCTAATCTGGCTTTCTTGCCAACGCACCCACACTTCTTGCAAACCGCTTAACACGTTACTTGCCAAGTAGCTTACGCCCAAAACGGCTGTGGCGCCTACAGCAGGGCGTGTGAGGTGCGGTGCCAATACGGGAATCATCATCATTAAGACGGCAGGATCCGCCAAAAAAGCGACCAGCTCATTTTGGTGATTTTGGTGAGGGGCTTCATCCAAATGTTCTAAATCCTTGACGACGGTTCCTAGGGACTCTAAGCTTTTTGAGCTATTAGGTAACGGGTGACGCATCCATAAGGGGGCAAGTAGTAAGGCACCTAAGCCGCCTAAGCCTGTGAAAATAAGGAACTCGGACGGCGTGGGAATGGAGGTTTTGACGAGGTGACTGTCGGCGACTTTGGCAGGAGCCTTCGTCGGAGATTCGCTAGACACGGCAAAGCTTTCACGTCCTTGCTTCTGAACGCAGGGGCGTTCAGGCGTGTGGCGAAAAGACAGAGTTGAAAGAGGCGTCGAATACATGAAGCGTCCATATATAATTTAGAGAGTTTGACTTTTATTATACGATAAAAAGACGTCATGTATAGACGTCTCGCAAAAGTGATGTCATTTACTTTATCGCTACGATTATTTGTGGGCGGATTCAAGTAAACAGTGGTTGATCTACAAAACATCGAAAGGCTTGTAAAAAGCGAAAATGCGCAGCGAGGGATTCGAACCCCCGACCTCATGGTTCGTAGCCATGCACTCTATCCAACTGAGCTAGCCGCGCAAAGGGTTTCTATAAAGCTCAATATAAAACGAACATATCCCAAACGCAAGCCTTTTCACAAAATCGATTTTACTGCTATAATAAGGGAGATGTTTGAATTATTGAATAAGGATACCCTTCCATGACCACCGAAGAAAAAATTGTTACCACGCCTAAATCTAGCGAAACCGTTGAAGTCGTTGACCAAACGCCTGTTGACGTCCCTTTTGACCCTCGCCCCAAAAACATCGATGCCCTTACGCAAAGCACCGCTCGCTTTAGCCGTAAAGGGTGGGATGTCTTCTTGAATCTAAAAGAAGACCTTGAAAAAATCACCTATAAACGCATTGAGCTTCGCATGGTCGCTCGTTCTGAAGCAGGAGCGAAAACCTTTGCTGAAGCCCTTGAAGCGATTTCCGTTCCTGCGGTGAAAGTCTACGGCGTGAACATTCGCACGATTACCACGTTTGCGAAATTGCAAGAGGTTATTAAGCACCCCGATTTGTTGAGCGTTGATTTAACGCTATTGGACTAAGCCGTGAGCCTACCTCGACTCAACAGCGAAGACTGGGACAAGCTCACTTGGCAGATCTGTGAACTGCTTTATGTCAAAGCCGTGCAAGACGGCTTGGATGAAGTGGATTCTTCAGGCTTTGCGACGCAAGAGTTTAAGCCCCACCTGCACAAGCGAGATGTGGATCGCTTTAAAAAACGCTTACACGAGCTGGTGATGCTGGACTTGGTGCAAGCCAAGGAAGACAATCACGGGCAGAAACGCTATATTTTCGACCTGTATCAGCTTAATCGCTATCAGGATCGTGAGGATGTCGTGCCTGTGTTTGAACGGCTCAACGGCTTGCATGGCGATGAGGCGGAAGAAGGGAACCCCTATTCGTGGCAAAAGTAAAACGTAAGTATGTCTGTCAATCCTGTGAATATGAATCCGCCGTGCATGTCGGGCGGTGCCATAATTGCGGTGCGTGGAACAGCTTTCAAGAAGTCGTTGAAGCCCCTGCTTCTGCCGTGCAAGTCCCTGCTTACGCCAGCTTGAGCCGTGGCGACCTCGACCTTGAAAGTGAAGCCTCATGGAGCGGGAACATCCCCACGCCGTCTTTCGGAGCCTCCCCCCTTTCGACCGCACCCCTCTTCAGCACGGATAAAATCCAGCTCATGCCCTTGTCGGATGTCGATATGTCCACCGCCCCTCGCTTTTCAACGCTGATGCCTGAACTCGACCGTGTCCTCGGCGGAGGCTTACTCCAAGGTGCCTACATCTTGGTCGGTGGCGATCCAGGGATTGGCAAATCTACGCTGATGATTCAAGCCGCTGCTAACTTGGCGTTAACAGGCAAGAAGGTCATCTACGTCACAGGGGAAGAATCGGGCGTGCAGATTAAGCATCGAGCCGAGCGTTTGCCACTCGAAGGGGCGAGCCAGATTCTGCTTTTGGCGGAAGTCAAGCTTCAAAACATCTTGCAAGCCATTCTGCTTGAAAAGCCCGATGTGCTGATTGTCGATTCCATTCAATCGCTTATGGATGCCAATGTGTCTGGCACTCCCGGAGCGAACAACCAAGTCAAAGCCTGTGCCAATGCCCTCATGCAAGTCGCCAAAGGCTTGAACATCACCACGTTTTTAATCGGTCACGTCACCAAAGACGGTCAGTTGTCTGGTCCTAAATTGCTGGAACATATGGTGGATGCCGTCTTGTACTTTGAAGGCGAGCGTTACAAGGATTTACGGCTTTTGCGTTCGGTGAAAAACCGCTTTGGTTCCACGCAAGAAATGGGCGTGTTTGAAATGCAGGAAAGTGGCTTGAAAGACGTCCTCAATCCGTCTGAAGTCTTTTTGTCGGACGCTGCCTTGCACCCAGTCCCTGGATGCGTGACCGTCTGTAGCTTGGAAGGGAGCCGTCCTTTATTGATTGAACTTCAAGCCTTGGCAGGGCAGAGCGTGTATGCGTCGCCTCGTCGGGTGGTGAACGGGGTTGAAACGAACCGATTGCATCAGGTGATTGCGGTTTTGGAGCGTCGAGTGGGCTTGAGTTTTGCGGATTTAGACTTGTATATCAACGTCGTGGGTGGTATGAAGATCGACGAGCCTGCGGTGGATTTGGGCATGGCGTTGGCGTTGGTCACCAGTCTGCGAGACGTGAGCGTGAAATCAGGCACGGTGCTGATGGGTGAAATCGGCTTAACAGGGGAAATCCGCAGTGTGCGTCGTTGGCGAGAACGGCTCATGGAAGCGGTCAAAATAGGCTTTACACGGATTGTGTTGCCGTTGCCACAAGGTCGCACGCAAGCCGTCGATGTCGATGCCTTAAAGAAGGAGTTGCCTGTGGGCGTAGAGCTTTATTTCGTCCGCAACATTCGAGATGCCATTACTGCTTGCTTAGACGCTTAGCTCCGTTTATCGCCGAATTATAGTACTTTATAGATAAAACACTATAATAATTTCCTGTACAGTGTGCTTGAACAAAACGGTTATACGACGAAACGATTTAAGGCTTCGGCTAAGGCGTCGCCTTGCTTACCGCCTGCTTGGGCAAAGGTGGGTTTGCCACCGCCACCGCCGCCGCAGGCTTGAGCCAACTGCTTCACGATGTCGCCCGCCTTCACGCCGTGGGCTTTCACCACGGCATCCGCCACCCAAGTCAAAATCAGAGCAGCCCCTTCGCTAGACACCGATCCTAAAATTAGCACGCCCTTGTGTTTCGCTTGATTCATCACGGCTTCGCCCAGCGCTTTCAAGGCATCACTACTTGCATTGGGGATCAAATGCTTGACCAATGGCACGGCATTGATAGACGCGTTAAAGGCGTCGACCAAGTCACCGACTTGGCTGAGCAAGGCTTTTTCTTCTAAGGAAGTGATCGTTTTTTCCAAACGCTTGACATCATCTTGCAACTTTTGCAAGCGAGCAAACACTTCTCCAGTGGGGACTTTTAGATGCGTCGCCAATTGCTTGACTTGATTGTCGGCTTGCCTAAATTGGCGATACGCTTCATAGCCAGCGACAAACTCCAAGCGACGCACACCAGCTGCCAACGCTGATTCTTGGTTGATTTTCACCACGCCAATGCTTGCGGTATTGCCGACGTGTGTGCCTCCGCAGAGTTCTTTAGAATGCGAGCCGATCGCCACAACACGCACGGTGTCGCCATATTTTTCGCCAAACATCATGACCGCCCCTGATGCTTTCGCTTCTTCGATGTTCGCTTCCACCACGCCTGTATTTTCGCCTGCTTGAATCCACTGATTCACCAAGCCTTCGATTTGATTCAATTCATCCAAGCTCACGCCCCGATTGAAACTAAAGTCAAAGCGAGCCGATTCCGCCGAAACATAGCTCCCTGCTTGAGCCACATCATCGCCCAAGACTTTTTTCAAGGCGGCGTGTAATAAATGCGTCGCACTATGATGCAAGGTGACGTTTGCCCGATGCACATCGTCGACTTCCGCCGTCAAGACGTCGCCTTCGCTGATGCCGTCGCCTTGATCGTAAACGCAATCATGCACGAATAAATCGCCGACTTTCTGCACATCCTTCACCAAAACGGTGAGGGCTTTTTGTCCTGCTTCAAGCTGTAACTGTCCTTTGTCGCCGACTTGCCCCCCGCTTTCGCCGTAGAAGGGGGTTTTGTCTAAAACGCATTGAAACGGCGTATTCACGCCTGAAACGGTGGAAACACGCTCTCCATTTAAGATGAGGGCTTTAATGGTAACCGTTTCACTAAGCCTGTTGTAGCCGACAAATTCGGTGGCTCCGATGTCTTGATACAGTTCGGTGAACAATTGATCATCCACCACACCGACGCTTTTACGAGCGGAACGTGCCAAGTCTTTAGCGTTTTTCATCGCCTGATGAAAACCTGCTTCGTCCAATTCCAAGCCACGTTCTTGCACGATGTCTTTGGTGAGTTCGACAGGGAATCCGTAGGTATCGTAAAGTTTGAAGGCTTCTTCGCCGTCTAAAACCGAGCCGTTTAAGACGTCGAGTAAATCTTCCAAGCGTTTACTGCCTTTGTCGAGCGTTTCTAAAAAGCGAGCTTCTTCACGTTCTAACGTATTTTGCGTGTACTGAAAACGTGCGATGAGTTCAGGATACTGATGTCCATATTCCGCCTTGATAATCGGCAAAATGGCGTGTAAGAAGGGGGCTTCCATGCCCAAGAATCGCTTCCCAAACCGAACAGCTCGACGCAGTACCATGCGGATGATATAGCCACGCCCTTCATTCGACGGCACGACGCCGTCTGCCATGGTGAAAGCGAGCAAACGCAAGTGATCCGCCACGATTTTGAGGGCAACGTCCGTTTCTTCAGACTGCTTATAAGGCACCCCTGTGTGAGCCGTGACCGCTTGCACGATATTTTGAAACAAGTCGGTTTCAAAGGTATTGTCGACCCCTTGCACGACCATCGCCAAACGCTCAAGCCCTGCCCCTGTATCGACATTCTTATGTTCTAAGGGCGTAATCGTACCGTCGATGTCTTGAAATAGCTCCATCAGCACCAAGTTCCAAATTTCAATGAGACGGTCGTCTAAGTCATCTTCGGGGTTTTGGGTGAGGTCATAGTGAATTTCGGTACAAGGCCCGCAAGGGCCTGATGCCCCTGGTGGCCCCCAAAAGTTATCTTTTTTCCCACATTTGAATAATCGAGACGCAGGCACGCCGACGATCTCATGCCAAATGCGGTAGCTTTCTTCATCGTCTTCATACACCGAAACCCACAAACGTTCAGGATCCAACCCCAAAACATCCGTGCAGAACTCCCAGCTCCACGGAATGACGTCTTCACGGAAGTAGTCGCCGAAGCTGAAATTACCCATCATTTCAAAGAAGGTGTGGTGACGGGGGGTGCGTCCGATATTTTCAAGATCGCTGTCTTTGCCAGAGACTCTCGCACATTTTTGAGCCGTGGTGAGTCGTGGGGGATTGGGGCGTGGTTCAATACCTAAGAAAATCGGCACAAAGGGGAGCATCCCTGCAGGGGTGAGCAATACGGTGGGGTTGTTAATGGGAATCAAGCTGGCGGACGCTTTGCGTTTGTGTCCGCATTTTTCTTCAAAAAAGCGTAGGAAGGCTTCACGAATTTCAGTGCCTGTAAAGGGGTTGGATGAACTAGACATAAGGCAAACGGCTCCATGGGGTAAAGAGGGTCAACGTTTTTATCATATCATAAATATAAGTAGCCTATTTTCAGCTTGACTCAGTTCTATAGTGTCCGATAGATAAAACCAATTAAACGATGGCTCCTTCGTTGTTGCTCGGGTGTTGGATTGGTGTATGGTCGTCTTGTACCCCTCACCTATTTGCGATTCTACGCTCCTAGAATCGCCCTATACGCTATTCAGCCTGTGAAAGGCTATAAGCATCCTAAGCATGGATGATTTTAACAGCATCCTTAAATATATAGAGAACATTCATCCTACGAATGATTGAAAAGACGATCAGACTTTCTACAATGAAAGAAAGCCCCCTTTACAATGAAAGAAGAGTATTGGTCTATCTATTTTGTGTCTCCAATCAAAATATCTATTTAATGTAAGGACATACCTGCTATGAGTGAACATCAAGACGATTCTCTTCTGCAAGACTTTCTAAGCGAAAGTGCAGAACATCTTGAATCCATTGAGCCAGACCTATTAGCACTTGAAAAACAAGCCCCTCAAGTGAGTCAAGAAATCGTCAACCGCATTTTTAGAGCCATTCATAGTATTAAAGGGGCTTCGGGCTTCTTTGGCTTTGAACGTCTCAAGCAGGTGTCTCACCTTATGGAAAGCGTTTTGATGCGTGTGAGAGACGGCGTTTTGATCCCGCACCCTCATGTGGTGGAACCCTTGCTCATGGGCGTGGACTTGCTCAATGTTATGGTGGACGATATTCATCGTAGTGAAAACTTGGATACGTCTGCTTTAGAAGATGCCCTAAGACATTACAGTAAAGCCGACACCCCCTTTGTCGTAGGTTCAGAAGACTTTGCCTTGCCCAAGCCTAACCACAATACGGATGAATCAAGAGCCAGCCGTAACGTTGTAAATACAGCTCCAAGTTTTTATGTGGAAAGTGAACGTTTGGCAAATGCCAAACGCATGGGTCAGTTTGTCTATGTAGCAACATTAGATACAAACCTACATTTGTTTGACATGCACCGCAGTTACGATGACTTTATTAATAATATAGAATCCATTGGTACCGTTCTGGCAAGCACCGTTTCAGAACTCGAAAGCAATGCCCCCCCCCCCAGCTTTAATGTGCTGTTTTCAACCGTTTTAGAAAAAGATCTCGTACTTCATGCCTTAGAATTAGAAGAAGCACAACTCGCCGACTATGAAGTGCCTATTGTCGATGAAAGCATCCACACCCCTCAGACGGATGCCCGATTTTACAATGAAACGCCTGAAGTCAAAGTGGAAGCGCCCGCAACTTCTACCACTGAAGTCAGTTATGACACCTTGCGTGTGCGTGTCGATTTGTTAAATACCCTGATGGATTTTGCAGGCGAACTGGTATTGGCTCGTAACCAACTCATGCGTGCCGTACAATCCGACAAACAACTCAGCACAAAAAATGAAGCCTTCGCACAAGTACTCGACAGCATCAACACCGTGACCAATCAGTTGCAAGATCATATCATGCAAACCCGTATGCAACCGATTGAAAATGTGTTTCGCCGTTTTCCTCGCATTGTGCGAGATCTTTCCAAACAATTGAACAAAAAAATACAGTTGCAAATGATCGGGCAAGACGTTGAGTTAGACAAAAGCATTTTAGAAGGCTTGAGCGATCCGCTAACACACATGATTCGTAATGCGTGTGATCACGGGATTGAAGCTACTGAAAAGCGAAAAGCGTTAGGCAAACCCGTTTCTGGAACCATTACTTTGCACGCCTTCCATGAAGCAGGGCAGATTCACTTACGCATTGAAGACGACGGCAAAGGTATTGATACACAAGCCTTAGGACGTAAGGCGATTGCCAATGGCGTCATGAGCCAAGCCGAATTTGACGACTTAAGTCACCAAGAAAAGCTCAACCTTATTTTCCATGCAGGACTTTCCACCGCCGAAGCCGTCACCGATCTTTCAGGTCGTGGCGTCGGTATGGATGTGGTACGAGCGAACATCGAAGCCTTAGGCGGTCATGTGTATTTGGAATCCAGCTTAGGCAAAGGATCCGCCGTGGTCTTGCAATTGCCGTTGACTTTGGCG
Source organism: Vampirovibrionales bacterium (assembly GCA_947458095.1). Classification (GTDB taxonomy): domain Bacteria; phylum Cyanobacteriota; class Vampirovibrionia; order Vampirovibrionales; family JAJTHC01; genus JAJTHC01. The sequence goes on from CANGYO010000002.1 coordinate 11,336, forward strand.
ATTATTCCTTGTTTGGTGGTAGGCGTGGGCGAAGAACGCTTTGCCGTGCCTCGTGTCAACTTGCTTGAACTGGTGCGTGTCAAAGCCAATGAAGTGCATCAACGTATTGAACGTATTGGGGAAGCGTCTGTCTTGCGTTTAAGAGGCAACTGGTTGCCTTTGGTCAAGCTAGCGGATGTACTGAATCTTCAACAACCCAACGACACCCGTCGGCACATTGAAGATGCCCGTTTTAGCGATCCTGTCAAAGTTGAGCAGATCCCTGAAATTAGACGCCAATCCCCTGAAAGCGATTATACTTTACTCGTGTTGAGCGTCGGCATGAATCAATACGGTTTAATCGTCGATGAAGCCTATGATATTGAAGATATTGTCGTGAAACCTTTGTCCACGCTCATCAAAAATGTGCGTGCTTTTAGTGGTACCACGATTATGGGCGACGGTTCAGTCGCCATGATCTGTGATGTCGTGGGAATTGCCACACAAAGCGAACTCGATTTTAGTGGGGTACAAACAGAACAGTTGCGTCGTCAAGAACTAGAAAAACAACGTCAAGGAACCACGAACGTGGATGGGTTTGAGTTTGATGCCGCAGGCAATTTGTTGTCTCCCTTACTTGAAAAGCAATCGGTTCTGTTATTTCAGAATCAGCCACAAGAACCTTTTGCTATTCCGCTCGCCGAAGTTTTACGTTTAGAATATGTTCAATCGAAAAAAATTGAATCGGTGGGCAATCGTGAATTTGTGCGAGTGCATCATGAAACCATCTCTATTATTCGACTTGAACAGTATTTAAATGTTAGATCTTCCAACCAAGACGATGAGAACGGCTACCTAATTTTACCCTTAGCAGGTAAAGGAAAGGTGGGCATTTGGGTCACCGATATTATCGACAGCCTTGAAGTCGACTATCGATTAGACACCGACTTGATTGAAGATCCTTGCCTATACGGTTCCGCCTTAATTCAAGACCATGTCACCCTGCTACTCAATGTGAACGCCCTGTTAAAACGTGCAGGGGTTGAAATACTCCCTAGTTTTGCAGGTTCTTTCTAATGATTAACGCATTTTATAGTGAACAGGAAAATCTTCGTTTATGCTAGAACAAAAACTCATTACCTTCAAATTTGGTGACATCATCTGTGGGATTCCTCTCCTAGACGTGCGAGAAATCATTCCTCAAATGGAACATACCCCTGTGCCTTTGTCCGTGCCTTATGTGCAAGGGTTGATCAATCTACGTGGGCAAATTGTCACATTGGTGGATTTAACCAAAATCTTCAAGCAGGACTCTTTGACACTTCAGCACAGCAAATACAACATTCTTTTACGTAATGAAGCCTATGCACAAGAAGGGCTTTCACCCACCGATCGTATTGGCTTTAGTGTCGATGCCATTGGAGATGTCTTACCGTATTTTGAAGCTGATTTAGATGCACCACCTGCTAATCTCAATGAATTAGATTCTCGTTGGATTGAAGCGGTATTAAAACAACCTGAAGGGATTGTGACGATCCTGAACATGTCCAACATTTTAAAAGAAGCTTTACAAGCTTCTTTGACGACTGTTTAGTACAACGTAACCGTGTTCTATGAAAAGAGGTCTATGTGTTGACTACACTTCCTTCATCATCTACTCATGTACGAACGTCGTCTCACAATATCGGGAGACAAGCCATGCCGTCTCATTTTGAAGTCGTCGTCATCGGTATTTCAACAGGGGGACCTGTGGCGTTGACGGTTTTACTTGAAAAGTTGTCGCCCAACATCAAAGCCCCTATTGTGATTGTGCAACATATGCCAACTCATTTCACGGCATGGTTAGCCGAACGCCTGAATGAAGTCAGTCGTTTAAACGTGAAAGAAGCCGAAGACGGTGAAAAACTTCAAGTGGGTACGGTGTACTTAGCACCTGGGGGCGTACACACAAAGTTTGAGCGTCAGCCGAAAACAGGTATTCATCTGGTTCTTAGTGATGAGGCTCCCGTGCGTTCTTGTCGCCCTTCGGTGGATGTGTTATTTCAATCGGCGAGTCAAACTTATAAGAACGGTGTACTTGCGGTTGTCATGACAGGCATGGGCAGGGACGGTTGCGATGGTCTTAGCCACTTAAAGCAACGAATTCCCACCTATTGCTTAACGCAAGAAGCCTCGTCCTGCGTGGTGTACGGCATGCCTAAAGCGGTGGTTGAAGCCCACATGAGCGATGAAGCTCATACGCTTGAAGGACTAGCCCACCGTATCAATGAACTTGCGAGTCAATAAAAGGATGTATTCCCCCTATGTGTTCAGTCCTTAATGCCGATATTCACCCCATGACAGCGAGTGAATTACTTCAACTCTGTTTATTGGTTGAAGAACTTTGTGGTATTCAATTGGATGCCAGCAAACAATACCTTTTAGAAACACGTTTACTTAAAATGCTCATTGAATATAACTGTAGCAGTTACTCCGACTTTATTCACTTAATGAAAACCCCTGCTCAAGCCAAGCTTAGACCGCTTGTGATTGACGCGATGACCACCAAAGAAACCTTATGGTTTCGGGATGTGCATCCCTATGAAACGATTGCTGCCAACATTCTGCCTGATTTATTGAAGCAAAACCCTCAAGGAACCTTCAAGTTTTGGAGTGCCGCTTGCTCTACAGGTCAAGAACCCTATTCTTTAGCGATGCTGGTGCATGAATATGCGGAAGCTCACCCTCAACTTGAAATTATTCCCAACCATCGAATCCAAATTTTAGGAACCGATGTCGCCTCTTCTTCCATTGCCCTTTCTAAATTGGCTCGTTATGATATTTTAGCCATGGGGCGGGGCATTAGTCCTGAACGGAAGCAAAAGTTTTTTGAATCCCAAGGCAGAGTCCACGTCGTGCGAGACGAAGTCAAAGCTTTATGCGATTTCAAAATAGCCAACTTAAGTGAAGACTTAAGTGCTTCAATTGGCAGAAACTTTGATCTGATTTGCCTAAGAAACGTAGCGATTTACTTTAGTACCGAATTCAAGCAACTGCTGTTTAATCGTTTAGCCAAAATGCTTAAACCTAACGGTTACTTGATTTTAGGAGCCACTGAAAACTTGACAGGTTTACAAACCCCTTTTACACCTCAAAGTATCGGCAAAACGACCGTTTTTAGACTTAGAGGTTAAGCACTTTAATAAACACAAGGATTCTTCATTATGCCTTACATTTTATCTGTTGACGATTCTCGTCTCATCCGAAAAATCATGACTGGCCCTATTCAAGCACTGGGTTATGACGTGCTTGAAGCTGCCGATGGCTTAGAATGTCTCGCTCAACTAAAAGTACATGGAAAGGATGTCGCCCTTGTTCTATTAGATTGTAATATGCCCAATTTAGATGGTTTCGAAACACTTAAGTCCATTAAGGCGGATCCTACCTTGTCTCACATTCCTGTCATGATGGTGACGACAGAAGGCGAACGTGAAAAAATGATTGTTACCATTAAAGCAGGTGCCTCTCAATACTTGACCAAACCCTTTACAGAAGACGAGTTGCTCACCAAAATGATGGAATGCCTCCCCCAAGAAAGTCTTTATTTTGGCTAGCTACCCAGTTTTTACAAAATGTAACAAAGTATAACAAGTCCTTTAGACTTTCCCAATTCCTGACGAATGTACCAGTACAATGCACAAACAACCCCCAGTAAAAGTGAGTTTACCCATGCAAACCCAATCTCGTAATGCGTTAGATGCAAAACTTGTACATAATCTTATGGATTCCGTCACCGATGTTTTAGGCATTATGGCCGGAACTTCTGTTACGTTACAGGATGTTAAACCTGTAAAAAGCTTCAAGTTTCAAGGTGATATTTCTAGTGTCATCGGTATTTCAGGGGAACATGGTGAAGGCCTTTTTGCCCTTTCCTTCAGTGAAATGTTGACGAAACTTATGGTCAGTCGCTTGCTCGGCATCCCCAAAGAAGACGTGCAACGTGAAGATATGATTGATGGAGTGGGTGAGCTGATTAACATGATTTCAGGTCGTACCAAAGTCGCCCTTTCTCAAGAAGACAACACCTTGTACAATCTTTCGTTGCCTAGTGTCGTTTTAGGTGAAGGCAATGAGCTGGAAACAGGTGATACCGAAATGTCTTATTTACTCCTGTCTTTCGATATTGAAGGTGAACTGTTTCACCTTCAAGTCAACTTTCAAACATACTAAGTACAATGTTCTCCTGTGTCGTTATAGGTCTCTTATAGGATTTTAGATCCCTCAATGTTTAGGTAAAGGTTATAATAATGATGAATGTTTTAGTTGTAGATGATTCCGCCGTTATGCGTAAAGTAATTATTCGTGAATTAAAGCAATGTGGTATTGAAGACGTGACCGAAGCCACCGATGGCATTGAAGGCCTAGAAGCCGCTTCAAAAGAAAACTTTGAACTCATTTTAATGGACTGGAACATGCCTGGTTTATTAGGTATTGATGTCGTCCGTAAATTACGTGAAGCTCAAATCACTACGCCCATTATGATGGTGACCACCGAAGGCGAACGCAGTAATGTGGTCATTGCCATTCAAGCGGGTGCCAATAACTACTTAGTTAAGCCCTTTAGTTCCGAAGACTTTTCTCAAAAAATCGAACAGCTTCAAGCCGTCAAAGCATAGTTTTCGCTGAAGATGAAAAAGCCTTTAATGGGAGGGTGATTCAAGCACTCTCCTGTTTGTATGGAAAGCTTTTTTGGAGAGACTTTTCTATAAATGTGCTATACTATAAATAATACCATTTAAACGAGTGAATAGCGTGTTAGGCTATTCTAGGAGCCTAGATTTTTTTGTGAGGGCGTGTACACAGACGTACATAACAGAACAAAAAAATCGTAGCGACAACGAAGAGACAACACGACATTTAATCGTTTAATTGGTATAAGGCTTTTCTTTCAACAATGAGCAGGAAACCACTTTGAATGGACATCAACACCTCCCAAAGCCCTAAAAAACAGCAAGGTTCGCCTTACTTACAGATAGTGTTTGACCCTGAAACGCCTCATGTGGAGCGTCCCTTGCCGTGGCAATTGTTAAGCGGTTTGGTGCAAGGGCTTTCGGTCATTGAACAAAACACCATTCAAGTGCGTACGCCTGAAGAAGCCCACCGCTTTTTAATGACCTATGGCTATGATTTAAGCGACACGCAAGACGCTCAACGGCTCAACCACTTGGTGCAAGAAGCCGTCAGTTTTATTGAAAACCGCTTGCTTGAAGCTGGGGAAGGCGAAACGGCGTTTGCGCGTTTGCACCTTCATGTGCCTGATCGCTTCTTGCAACAAACCAACATCGTGGACTTGCTCTGCTTGGCTTCTGCAGTGCCTCGCACGGATGAAAGCCGTTGGGCGTGTGCGGTTTTGAAAGTCGTGCATACCTTAACGCATATTGAACATGCCCCACGCTTGCAGATTATTGAACCCGCTCGTCACCAGATTTTAAAAGGCTATGGCGAAATTATGCGTTATGACCTTGAAAGCGAAAAAGTCGTGATTGGAAGAGCAGGCAGCGACAAACAACTCGCCTTGTACGGCTTAGAAATTAAGGAACAAAAAAGCCGAGAAAGCCTTCTCATCAAACTTCTTTCCAAAAAAGAAAATAGCATTGAATTGATTGACGACTTTATTGGCATTCGCATTATTACCGAAAGCATTCCCGATGTCTTGGTGGCGTTGGATATTTTAATGGAATCGCAGTTGCTTGTGTTTAGCAATGTCAAGGCGGAACGTTCGCGAAATACGCTGATTGCCTTAGATGAATTTCAAAGCTTGTGGCAACAGCACCATCCGCAAGATTACCCATCGCTTCATTCAGAAAAACCAAGCCCGAACACGATTCTTCCTAGCTGGATGGATTTGCTCAACACGCTACAACAGCTCGATGCCAAGTTGCCTCACAATAGCTTTTCAAAGCACAACCCCAATAGCGACAATAATTACAGAGCCTTACACATTACCACTCGCCAGTTGATTAAAGTCCCTGCTCGTGGGGATGAAGGCGGTACTTTGCAACGGCTTTTCTTTCCTTATGAGATTCAATTCATCGACAAAGCCCATTACATTGCGAATCAAGAGGGTGATATTGCTCATAGTCGTTACAAACAGCGCCAGTTGCAACGGTGTCGTCGTCGTATTTTGGGGGATTTACTGCCTCGTCATTATGTGGAACAACACAGTCAAGACGAGGGGACTCGTTTAAAGCGTCCTTTTGAAAGTCAACCGCTCCATAAGCCTAGCCCTTTAGATTATATTTAAGTGGTGTGAGCATCTAACACGTCATAGTGTAAGATAACCGCTTCATCGTCCAAGCTTTCTGGTGCAGATTGCTCATGTTCCTTATGACGAAACGCCTTATTGCGAACCTGCAATTGACCTTGTTGCTTGCGTCGTTGCCATTGGGCTAAACTTTCATTCACCATTTGAAGGAGTTGTGAAGAATTCAGCGTTTCGGCGTTCAACTGCTCCAGCAAGGCATCCTGCCCCATCAACACAGCTTCTAAGCCTTGTGAAAGTCCTACCTTATTTTGACGCTGAGCTTCATGCCACAAGTTCTGCACATGCACTTGGGCTTCAGTAAACGGAATAGCTTGGATTTGTTGCCATAGCCAACCGAGTGTTGGACTTTCCCACGCAAACCCCACGAGCGATTTTTGCAATCCGTAAAAAACAGACTCATGCGAAAGGGCTAAACTCAACAGAGATTGCTCAATCATCGGCAAACTTTGCTGTTTTAAAAGCCCTTGACGCAAACGACTAAAATCTTCAGGAGGCATCTGCGTTTTAGACGTATAACGCTTATTTTTATCGTAAGGCTTATTGTATTTAGCCGAAGGCGTGTAAGTGGATTTCGGCATTTGCTTGCCTTCAAACAACGCTAAACTTTGACGCAAACTTTCTTCAGACAAATGCAAGCGTTCGGCGTATTTCGCCAACAACTGCGACCGTAAAATCGGATGCTTCACCTTCGACAGCAAAGGCAACAAGCGATTGCTCGCATCCAATTGCCCTTCGGCATGATGCGTATTCATGCCTTCAAGCACGCAATCTAAGCGAAAACTCAAGCCGTCAGGGGCATTTGTCATAAGGGTTTCAAACTCACTAAGCGAATGTGTCTTAAAATAATCATCGGGATCTTTCCCACTCGGAATGCTTAAGACCCGTATTTTAAGCGTTTGCCGTTGAATCCACGGATCCAAACGCTCCAACGCACTCAACGCGGCGTTACGTCCAGCGGAATCGCTGTCAAAGCACAGATAAAGCGTTTCCACCCCCGACTTGATCAATAAAGGGATATGGGCTTCGGTTAGAGCCGTGCCACACGTCGCGACCGCTTCTTCCAAACCTGCCATGTGAGACGCAATCACATCAAAATAGCCTTCCATAACCACGGCTCGTTTGCGTTTACGAATGGCGTCTTTCGCTTGAAATAAGCCGTAGAGAATCTGGCTTTTTTGATAAATCATCGATTCGCTGGAATTGAGGTACTTGGGTTGTTGATCTTCCCCTAAAGCACGTCCCCCAAAGCCCACGATGTGACCCTTCAAGTCGTGAATCGGCACCATCAAACGATGGCGAAACTTGTCGTAATAGCCCTTGCCGTTGTCTCGCACGGCTGCGACACTGGCACGCTCTAAAATGGAGGCATCCGTAGCGACATGGGGGCAAGCGGTATGTAGATAGCTGGTGAGAGCCTCCCACGATTCAGGGGCATAGCCGAGCTGAAAGCGTTTGAGGGCATCCATTGAAGTACCCCGATTGCTTAGATAGTCACGAACCAGTGCCTGTTCAGGGGTTTGAATCTGCATGTGAAACCACTGCCCTGCGTTGTGAAGGACATCCCACAGGCGTTCACGCTCTTCGGTTTTTTGGACGTATTTGGCTTGATCTTCCGCACTATCGCTGTAGCGAATTTGAAAACCCATTTCTTCGGCTTGTTCACGAATGATTTCGCCATAGGTTTTATGTTCAATTTTCATTAAAAAGCTAATGGCATCGCCACTTTCACCGCATCCAAAGCATTTGAAAAAGCCTTTTTCCGCCGAAACATTGAAAGACGGCGTGCGTTCATTGTGAAAGGGGCAAAGCCCTAGGTGGGAGCGCCCTCGTTTTTTGAGCGACACAAAACGCCCAATGGTGTCTAGCACATTGAGTTGTTGCTTGACTTGCTCAGCAGCGTCTTGGAAAGAAAGGGTTTGAGACATAAGCGTCCTTGAAAATTTTGCAGAACCTATTCTATAGAATTATAGTATAAAAATCTTAAAATAAGAAGTAGTCGCCTTTTTTGTACTTTATGTTATGATAATTTTCCGAGTGATTTGTGAAAAAGGTCTCGTCAAGCAAAATAAATCGCTAGAATTGTAAAGAAATTTACATGAATAAACGCCACACTAGCACAAGATGAGATTGAGGCTCTTTTAAGCAGACATAAGAGGCAAGAGATACAATCTCTTAATGATAAACGCCTTTATGGGCAGCGTGTGTTGCCTGCTGTCTATAATTTCCCCCTCAAAATTAAAAGGATGTACGCTTTCTATGATGAAACGACGATCTACCAAAAGTGATGATGCCCTCATTGATCTCATCGACCGTTCCGAACGTAGCACGCATGACGATGTTGGTCTTGATGATTTTATGAAAGACGAGAGTGCGGCTCTCTTCAATCACGGCAACCCTGTTGTGATTAACAGCATGCTAGCGAATACCGATGATGACACCGTAGACTTTTCCGCCGACACCAAAGGCGTCGTCGTGGACGACCCTGTTCGTATGTACCTGCGTGAAATTGGGCGTATTAACCTGCTCACCGCAGACGAAGAAATCGAGTTTGCCCGAAAAATCGCCGAAGGGGGCGAAGGGGGCTTGCGAGCCAAAAAAAAGCTGGTGCAAGCCAACTTGCGTTTGGTTGTTTCAATCGCCAAAAAATATGTGGGACGAGGCATGCTGTTCTTGGATCTCATTCAAGAAGGGAACTTGGGCTTAATTCGTGCCGCTGAAAAGTTTGATCATGAACGGGGCTATAAGTTTTCAACGTATGCCACATGGTGGATCCGTCAAGCGATTACCCGAGCCATTGCGGATCAAGCCCGCACCATTCGTATTCCTGTTCACATGGTGGAAACGATTAACAAATTACGCAAAAAAACCCGTCAACTGGCGCAAGAATTGGGTCGTAAGCCGAGTGAAGAAGAGCTTGCGGCGAGCATGACGATTTCGATTAATAAGTTGCGTGAAATTATTAAAGTCGCTCAAGAACCGTTGTCGCTTGAAACACCGATTGGCAAAGAAGAAGATTCTCGCTTGGGTGATTTCATTGAAGATCGTGAAGCGGAAGCCCCTGCTCAAAGTGTGGCTCACGAATTGTTGCGTGAAGATTTGACCGAAGTCTTGGCAGGGCTTTCCTTGCGTGAGCGAGATGTGTTGCGTCTGCGGTTTGGGCTGGATGACGGTCGTCAACGCACGCTTGAAGAAGTGGGGCAGTTGTTTGGCGTGACCCGTGAACGTATTCGTCAGATTGAAGCCAAAGCCTTGCGAAAATTGCGTCACCCTAACCGTAGCCGTCGCTTGCGGGAATACATTGAGTAAATTGTAAAATACCTAAGCCCTTCGGGGCTTAGGTGATCGTTTTTTTAGATGTTTCTTTTTTCTCTCTATCGCCTTCAATTTCAAGGAAATGCATATGCCTATTACACGATTCTCTCACGTCTTACCCCCTAAAAGCCACTTGCACCAAGAAGAGGATGCCTCTGCTCAAGAGGTCTCTGCTCAAGAACGGGTTCATCCAAGTAATCAGCCTTCCGAAGAAGAAACACTCTTGGTTTATATTGAAACGCCTTCACCTGCCATACAACCAAATGTCGCCCTCAATCAAGCCTTGAATCAACGAGAAGCCACACAAACAGGCAAGCATTGCTCAGGAGCGGATGTGTTTTTGTCTGCACAGGTGGGCAATCCTCAAAAAGCAAAAGAAAGAGCAAAAGAACAAGGCTTTGCGGTCGCTTTAATTAATGGGTTTCTTGGTGTGGGACTTGGTACCCTTGTTGAAACGGTGTTTCAAACCCTTGTTAATAAGCACGATTTTCAGAAGCTTAGTGCCGAAGCCCATAGCCATACGGCGTTAGCCTCTTTAGCGAACGAATCAGAAAAAAATGGGTTATGGGGTAAAATCAACACCGCTTTAGGTGAAAAAGCCATTTCCAATGAAGCCAAACAAGTTTTGACGAGTATCCAAGACAAGCCCAGTCCGTCCGTCGCTGATTTACATCATGCCTTGGCTGGCGTTAAGCATCTTCAAGCACGTGAAGCCCTAGAAAGTACGGCATTCAAATCGAAATGGTTTTCTCCTGTTCTAGGCTTGATTGCCGCCACATCGGTATTGTATACGACGTATCGTTATTTGCCAGAAGCGGAAAAGCACCAAGTCCAGATCAATCGACGCAACCGAGCCATTTTAAATCAAGCAGGGCGGGACATTACCGTGCGTCAAGCCAAAGAACATTTCCCTGAATACTTTAGCCCCTTAGGGGATATAGTGGCTTATACCCATTAAACGATTAAATAGCGTCTGGCGTCTTCGTTGTCGCTCGGGTTCTCGATGTGCTTATGGTCGTCTAGGTACACCTCACACATCTGCGAGTCTAGACTCCTAAAATTCAGCTAGTCGCTTTTCAATCGTTTAATGGGTTTAGGCTTGGACAATCGTGGACTTTTGAGGTGAAGGCTTTTTGTCAGACGCGGGCTTCCGTTTACGACGCTCAATCGGGTTCAACGTCGTATGATGCTTCTTTTCCCACCACGCCACCGCAGGCGCCCATAAAAAAAGTCCAACCCCCTTGCCATCTCCTTGTCTTCACGTTTGGTGTAGCCACTGTCACCAAATAGGGCTTTTTCTTCACCATGCATGAGATAATCAAGGGCGTTAATATCCGCTTCTTTGGCGGTGGTAAATGCCACCGAATGAATGATTGGCTTGCCGTTGGCTTGAACCCCAATATGACCTTTCGCCCCAAAATGCCACTTGTTGTTCTTTTTGGTGGAACTCATTTCAGGGTCACGAGCCTTGGCTTCGTTTTTCTTGCTAATCGGGGCATCGAGCAAGGTGGCATCGACAATCGTTCCACTCTTCAACACCAAGCCTTTACGGTCTAAGTGGTCGTTGACGGTCTTAAAAAGGACGTCAGCGAGCTGATTTTCTTCAAGAAAGTGGCGAAAGCGACAGATGGCGGTTTCGTCGGGGGGAATCATGGTAAAACCATCTAAGCCGATGAATTGTTGAAAGCTGGTACGGTCATAGAGGGCTTCTTCCATGGCGGGGTCGCTGAGATTGTACCACAGTTGCAGGAAATGAATGCGTAGCATGCGTTCAAGTGGGTGTGGGGGGGCGTCCGCCTTCGCCTGTTTTATAGTAGGGCTTTAGGGCGTTAAGGATTTCGTGCCAAGGAATGGCGTCTTCCATTTCCTTGAGGAAGGCGACGACACGGAGCTGTTTTTTCATATGTAGATCTCTCAGGCTAGACTGTTTCATGGCTTTATTCTACCAAAAACATCCCCCTTTTGCAGAGACTTCTATAGGCATACTTTAGCAAAACAATTGTTACATTTCTTCACGAATGACGTGACAGTGTGTTTTTGCTAAAATAAAAAGATACCCTTATACTTGGAAGGAACCTTTGCGATGTCTTCATTATCTCACCTTGCGTCGGTTGATCCTGAAATTTACGCCATTACCCAAGCCGAACTCACACGCCAGCAATCGACCCTTGAAATGATCGCCAGCGAAAACTTCACCAGCTTGGCGGTGATGGAAGCTTGTGGAACGGTACTCACCAATAAATACGCCGAAGGGCAACCTGCTAAACGCTACTACGCAGGCTGTGAAATCGTCGACAAAGCCGAAAATCTCGCCATTGAACGAGCCAAGCAACTCTTCGGTGCCTTTCATGTCAACGTGCAACCGCATAGCGGTGCGCAAGCCAATATGGCCGCCTTTATGGCCGCAGGCTTAAAAGCAGGCGACACCATTATGGGCATGGATTTGTCGCATGGTGGGCATTTGACGCATGGTTCCCCTGTGAACTTTTCAGGTATGTACTACAACGTCGTCTCTTACGGCGTGGATGCTCAAACCGAACGCCTCAATTACGACGAAATCCGTCGTTTGGCGATTGAACATCAGCCCAAGCTGATTATTTGCGGTACCAGTGCCTACCCTAGAAGCATCGATTTTGCTCGCTTTCGTGCCATCGCCGATGAAGTGGGTGCCATTGTGCTTGCGGATATTTCCCATATTTCAGGGCTTGTGGTGGCAGGCATTCATCCGAGTCCCTTCCCTCATTGCCATTTGGTGACCACCACCACGCATAAAACCTTGCGTGGCCCTCGTGGCGGTATTATCATGTCCGCTGACGAAACCTTCGCCAAAGCGATTGACAAAGCGACGTTTCCTGGTATTCAGGGGGGTCCGTTGATGCACATCATCGCCGCAAAAGCGGTTGCCTTTAAAGAAGCCTTGAGTCCTGACTTTAAGCAATATGCTCAGCATGTGGCGGAAAATGCTCAGATTTTAGCCAGTACCTTGCAAGAACGTGGTGTTAAAATCACCACAGGCGGGACGGATACCCACTTACTTGTGATTGACTTTACGCCTCAAGACAAAACAGGCAAAGAAATGCAACAGCTCTTTGAAGAGATTGGGGTCACGGCCAATAAAAACACCGTGCCGAATGACACACGCAGTCCCTTTGTCACCAGTGGGGTCAGACTCGGCACACCAGCCTTGACCACTCGCGGCTTTGATGCCCCTGCGATGAAGGCGTTGGCTCACATTTTGGCGGATGCCATTCTGCTGGAAAACCCTCCCCTTGCAGAACTAAAAGCTCGCATTGAAGCTCTAGGCGAAGCATTCCCCTTGTATCCAGATTTGATCGCTAAAAGTGAAGTGACCGTCTAGTTTAACCTGACGGATTCACACAAATGTTGTTGAGACAAAGAAAGAAGGATGCCCTTATATGATTCCCCTTTCCCCTGAATTGAACCTTGATTTAGGACTTGGCTTTGGTGCTTCTTTGTTAGCGTCCTTGTTATTGGTGCCTTTAGTGGCTCGATATGCCCTAAAAGCAGGCTTGTTCGATGCACCAGGTGAGCGAAAAATCCACCAAACCCCCATCCCTCGCTTGGGAGGCATCGCCATTTTTGCAAGTTTTCTCATCGCACTAGGGGCTGTGGGTGTGTTTGGGCATAGTCCTGCCACGTTTTTAATCGAAAAAGGCAATTTGGGACTTATTGCAGGGGGAACGCTGATTTTCTTATTGGGATTGCTGGACGATCTCTTCAATCTTTCGCCTTATGTGAAATTGGCGGGTCAATTTCTCGCTGCTTTTGTCGCCTTTGGCATGGGTGTTTCCATTGAAGCCCTTGATTTACCGGGGAGTTTATTGCTCGTCCTAAACGCTTTAAGTCTGCCCTTAACCCTTATGTGGATGGTCGGAATCTCCAACGCCGTCAACTTCATCGATGGTGTGGACGGCTTGGCTGGAGGCGTCGGCATGTTTGCCGCCTTGACGTTGGCAGTCGTCGCTATTTTTACAGGTCAACCCCAAGTGGCTTTATTAGCCTTGATTTTATGTGCGTCTTGCCTAGGGTTTTTGGTCTATAACTTACATCCTGCTCGCATTTTTATGGGCGATAGCGGTGCCTTATTTATAGGCTTTACGCTCGCTTGCTTGAGCGTTTTGGGCGTTTTTAAGATGTATACGGTCGTCATGCTCGCCCCGATCTTGGTCTTGTGCATACCAGTCTTGGATATTACCTATTCCACCTTCCGCCGTCTATTATTGGGACGCAACCCTTTCATCGCCGACGGAGAACACTTGCATCACCGCTTGCTCAAAGCAGGGTTGTCTCAGCCCAAGGTCGTCAGCGTTTTTTATGCCTTGTCGATTTTAAGCGGTTTGGTGGTGGCGTACTATATTCATTCGTTAGGCTTGTATTTGAAGTTTGTGGGGGTTTTAAATCTCATTGCTTTTGCATTGGTTGCCGTACTTCGACATAAAGAAATCTTCTTCAAGCCCAAAGCCAACGAGGCGGATGCTTCATGAGGCAAGGGCGTTGGCGCTTTTTGGAAAAAACTCCCTTAGCATGGCTTTTTGGGTCTAAGTCACGCCAAGGCGGACGCCGTAAACCCTGGCAACGGGCGTGGTGGAAGGAACCAAAATGGCAGGTCGTCAGTATTTTAGGGACGGCCGTGTTGCTTTCAGGCTTGGTTTTTTCAGGCGTTTTACTCTTGGATGCGTCCAATTCGCAAGATCACCTTCAGCAAGCCAAGCAATTTATGGAAGAAGGCAAGGTGGCTTGGGCGGCGAAGGATCTGGAAACTTTGACGGAAGAGCATCCCGATTTGTATGAAGCGTGGATCGATTTGGGGCAATGTTATTTAGAGCTAAATGAACTCGAAAAGGCGGAAGCGGCTTTTGAAGCCGCCATGGCGATTCGCACCAAGCAGAAGGGTGTGGATTATCACAGTCAAGATGTCTTGACCATTTTAGCCGAATCCAAATTATTACGGCTTCAGCATCGCTACAAAGAAGCCGAAGGCTTGCTTTTACGCACCTATGAAACGCACCCCAGCAATCGGGATTTGAAACACGCCTTGTGGGATGTTTACTATCAGTGGGGCTTGTGGCGTTTGGAACATGATGCCGATCCGTTAAAAGCCCTTGCCGTGCTTGAAAATGCACAGGCTTTTGTCACTCGCTATCGTTATGATGTCAAATTGCAAGACGCCATTGAAGTGGCGGTGAACCGTCAATACCAGCGTTTAACAGACACGGAAGCCTCTCTCAAAGAACGCCGTCGCTTTTTGGCTCATGCCTTGAACAAGCATTATAGCCATACCTTACTCGCCAAGCTTGCACAGGTGGAAGCCGATGACAAGCATCCGCAGGAGGCTTTGCTTTACCTGCAACAGGCGTATACTTTGATGCCTCGCTTGTATGCCTTGCGTTATGCCAAGGCTGTAGAAGATGCCTTGAAAGAGGCGTTAATTCAAGGCAATCAGCGTCAAGCACGAAGCTTAAAAGCCCGTTTAGAACGACTTCAGCGTCAGATTAAAGTGCAAAAAACGCATTTGCCCTATTCGGTTTCAGTGGCTGTCACGAATTTAGGCGTCAAGGCATTGAACCCAAAAACAGGGGAATGGTCGCCGAAGGTGAGTGTGCGTCTGCAAAACAAGGGGGCTTCTGAACTGCCTTTTACGAAAGTGAAGTTGCATTTATTTTCAGGAAAACATACCTTAGATACCTATTATGAACGTTTAAAAACGCCTTTGACGCCCATTAAATCGGTGGGAAGTACGCAGGTCATCCACTTGAGTGATGAGCGTCATTACATGGTGCAACGTTTAGATCAGGGACGTTTAAGCTTGGAAGTCTTCATTGCCTTTGACGAAAGCAAGGATGCCCAATGGTACCCAGTGGGACGTTTTACCAAGACGGTGATCGATACGAAACGCTTTGAAGGGCAACGCTTTCCGTGGGAACAGGGATCTAAGGCGTCTTCCAAAGCCCCCCGTACTTTACCAACGAAAACCATTTAAGCCCAATGAAACGATTCAAAGTGGTGAGGAGAAGCGACAAACGTTTCTCCTCTTTTCACTTGTAAAAACTAAACGGTCGCTTTGGTTTTTTGATTAGCCGCGTTCATGGCGGATCCCGCCTTGAACCACGCCACTTGTTCTTGAGCATAGCTATGCACCAAGGGGATCTGTACCGTGTCGCCGTTGGCTTTTTTAATCGTAGCGATAATCTCCGAATGAGGCGCCAAAGACGATTGACCGTCTAGGCTGATGAGGTCGTCAATGGAAACCACCTCATAATCGGCTTTGTTTTTGAAGGTCAACGCCAAAACGCCTTGCTTTTTCAAGTTCGTTTCGTGAATTCGTGCAAAACTACGCGCAATCACGGCTTTGACGCCAAACAAACGAGGCGACATCGCCGCATGTTCACGACTCGACCCTTCACCGTAGTTTTCATCCCCCACGATGATGGATCCGTTTTGATCTTTCAGTGTTTTCGCCTTCAACGCCCACGCTGAAACAGGACGCTCAGTACCGTTAATCACCATGTTCACAGGTTCCGCCTGCTTACCAGTGGATGCATCCACGGCGGTTAAGAGCATATTGTGGCTAATGCCTGTTAAGTGACCACGCAACGGCAACCAAAAACGCCCAGCAGGTGAAATGTGATCGGTCGTCGTTTGCCCCTGCGTTTTGACGAGTACAGGGACATCGCTAAAGTCGCTTTGGGTGTTGAACGCCTTAAACGGCTGTAAAATTTCCAAACGATGACTCTGCGGATCCACCACAACAGTGAGGTGATCCCGCTTTTCAAGGGGGGGCGTGTACCCTTCCCAACTAATGGTGAAGCCTTGTTCAGGAATATCCAAAGCGGTAGGCACAGGCAACTTTTCGCCGTCGAGTTCATCGGTGACAGGATTGAAGTGCGTCGAGCCTGCTAAGGCGTAGGCAATCACGAGATCAGGGCTTCCGATGAAGGAAAGGGTTTCCGCATTGCCGTCATTACGTTTGGGGAAATTACGGTTAAACGAGGTGATAATGGCGTTCTGCCCTGCTGGCATACTGGTTCTGTCCCAATTGCCGATGCAAGGACCGCAAGCGTTGGCTAAAACCACCGCTCCCAACTCTTCAAAGACCGCCAAAATTCCTGTAGATTTAATCGTTTCATAGACTTGAATCGATCCAGGGGTAATAAACAAAGGCGCCTTCAATTTAATGCCACGCTTAATGGCGGCACGAGCAATCACCGCAGCACGCTCTAAATCTTCATAGCTAGAGTTCGTACAAGAACCAATCAAGGTTGCACTGAAAACGTCAGGCCAAGCGTTTGCCGTCACTTCGGCGGAAAACTTGGAAATCGGTCTGGCACGATCAGGGCTGTGAGGGCCGACCAAGTAAGGCTCTAGGGCATTCAAATCAATTTCAATCACTTCGTCAAAGTATTGAGACGGATTGGCGTAAACATCGGCATCGCCACGCAAGTCTTCGGCGTATTCGTTGGCTAAATCAGCGATGTCTGCTCGTTCAGTGGCACGCAAGTAACGTTCCATGCTCGCATCATATGCAAATAAAGACGTCGTCGCTCCTAGCTCCGCCCCCATATTGGTGATGGTGCCTTTGCCTGTGCAACTCATTGCAGTCGCCCCTTCGCCGAAGTATTCGACGATTTTGTTGGTGCCACCTTTGGTGGTCAAAATCTCAAGCACTTTAAGGATAATATCTTTAGGTGACGTCCAACCGTTTAATTTGCCTTTCAAGTGAACACCGACCATTTTCGGCGCACGAACATCCCACGTTAAACCTGCCATGACATCGGCGGCATCAGCTCCACCTACGCCAATAGCGATCATTCCAAGTCCGCCTGCATTCGGCGTATGGCTGTCGGTTCCGAGCATCATGCCACCGGGGTAGGCATGCTTTTCAAGCACCACTTGGTGGATGATTCCACTACCTGGACCCCAAAAACCCATGCCGTATTTTTGGGCAGCGGATTCTAAGAAGGCGTAGACTTCTTTGTTTTCTTCGTTGGCTTGCACCATATCCAAATCCGCCCCGACTTTGGAGCGAATGAGGTGGTCGCAATGCACGGTAGAAGGCACCGCAACGGTGTCACGACCCGCTTGCATGAATTGTAAAATCGCCATTTGAGCGGTGGCATCTTGCATCGCCACACGAGCAGGACGCAACGCCAACATGGAAACACCACGATCGATGCCTTCTAGCGTATTGATGTCATCGACGTGAGCGATGAGGATTTTTTCAGCGGTAGTCAGGGTATTACGCCCGAGTTGTTCTTTGGCTTTGGCAATTTTTTGACGAGCGGCTTCATAATGCGAACGAATACGTTTGAGGGTTTCTTGCTTGTTTTCCATTTGGAATTCTTCCTTTCAGACATGGGGAGACCTCTGTTTTTAAATATATAGAGGTATAACACAACGTAAAAGACTCCTTCCATTATAGCAATAAAACGCAAAAGAAAACCATTTTTTTGAAAGCTACAACGCTTAAGGCAATTCTTAAGACTTCCTAAACGTCTCGTCTAAAAAGCATTTCCTATGCTATTTTAGAAAAAGCCTCATTAGGAAGGCGTTTTATATGGATACAAAGAAGGAGTCCACTCCATGATGACCACTGCCACCCAAGACTTAGCCAAAGTGAAGAGCCTTGCCAAAGACTTAGGCAAAGAAGCCCCCAGAAGCCCCTATTCCAGGGAAATTGCTGGCATTCTTTTGCTCGCTCGTGTGGTGGACAAAGCCCGTGCCCAATTGGTGGGACTCATCCCCAACAAGGATATTTACGAATACGGTGCGCCTGCGGACAGAAGCCTGTTCAAGCAGTTTTCGCTTGATGCCCAAGCCCTTGAAGCCTATATCGCCACAGGTGCCAGCGATGCCGAAATCGGCGAGTGGGTGCTGGCAAATGGTGAAAACACCGATGCAGAATCCATTGCCGTTTACAACAACGGGTGGAAGTCCAAGCGTTTGGCGGATTTAGCCCCTGCCTCTCAAGCCCATATTGAAAAATTGCTCAAGCAAGCGAATCTCCTTGAAAAGACGGATCGCTTGCGTTATTTAATCGATGTGTTGGATGCCAAAGACGGTCGTTTTTAAGGTTTAGAGACGGGCTTAATTCCCGACACACGAAACTCGATTTTTGACACACAAAACCTGCTGTTTTGGCACACAAAACCCCTGATTCTGTCACACGAAACCGTTTGTTTTGACACATAAAACCCCTGATTCTGTCACACGAAACCGTTTGTTTTGACACATAAAACCTTCGTTTCTGACACACGAAACTCTCGTTTCCGACACATACAATCCTGAGAAAACGTCATGTTGTTGTAACGAAACATCTCCTCCCCTGTCTTGGGAGATCCTTCACCTACGTTCAGGATGACGATTTATGCGTTTTTCAAAGAACTACTCTTCTTTAGCATGACACCTTATTGATCCTTTGCCTAGTGCAGAAACACCACTATATTTTTATTCAACACGCTTTGTAACAAATTTGATATGTTCTTGACGAGACCTTCAAAAATCACTATACTGAAGGCTTCCTAAATCACATTCCCCCCAACAACATCAAGGATTTTCTGATGTCTGGTTTATTACCTTTTGTACGTGAATTTTTGCCCCCAGGAACTCGTTCGACAGGCATAAAAAAGTACCCAATCCTATCCCTAGAGAAACAGCTCAACAACTTGAAGAAAGGGCTAGGCAAAATTTGTTTAAATTAGATGCCTTAGTTGAACAAGGCAAAAGTTTACCTACTCGGGTACTTTCAGAAGCCTTCGGAACTCCAGTAAATTCAGCCCTTGGAAAACAAACTCAATTTCCTCCCTACTGGAATGTATAGGGCATCGTCGCCAGCGAGACGTTTTCTTCGGCGAGGCGTTTGAGCAGGTGGTGCAAATACGCCTGATGCACATCTCGATACACCGTGTAATCGGCATCTTCCACAAAGTAAACGACTTCAAAGACGAAGGCAAAATCCCCACAATCTGCCAGATGCACACGCTCCAGCGTGGCTTTGTCAAAGTCTTTAAACCCTTCCGTCACCCAAGTGGGAATGGCATCCAGTACGTCTAAGGGCGTGTCATACGGCACGTTAAAGCGATGTTCCACCCGACGCCGTTGCATACGGGTGTAGTTGCGAATACGGCTTTTCATCAAGTCATTATTGGGAATCACCAAAAATTCGCCGTCTAAGCCTTCAAGCCGTGTGGAGCGTAAGCCAATATGCGTAACCGTGCCTTTAAAGTCGTTGGTGATGATGAATTCACCAATAAGAAAGGGTTTGTCTAACGCAATCGACAAGGAGGCGATGAGATCGCCTAAAACGTTCTGCAGAGCCAGCCCAAGGGCAAGTCCCCCCACGCCTAAGGAGGTGACCAAGGCGGTGACGTTGACCCCTTTGAAATCTAAGCCCACCAGTAAAACGAGGCTCCAACCCACCAAGACGACCAAGAACGTGACAGGCCCCATAAGGGTTTGCAGGGAAAGGCGTTGCTTTTCATCGGCTTGCGCATCCACATAATGGGTGAGGGTGACTTTGGTCAGCGGCTTAATCCACAAGGCGACTTGCAAAAGCAGGGCATAAATGGGGAAGGGGTCAAAAAAGGCATCGACGGGTTTGCTAAACTTAAGCGGTATTTCCGCCACATAAATCGCCAAAATAAACAGGACGACAGGGCTAATCGTGGCAATGGCTTTCAGCAGAAACTTTTTTAGAAAACTCAAGCCCCTAGGCGTATACACAGACGTTATTTTTGTGAGCGGTTGGCTAATGGCTAGGCACACTAGGCGAATGCCCCAAAACACAACAAGCCCCAACGCCACTGAAAACAGCCACGCACTAAGGGGGTTGCCGAACCATTCCACCGTGTCTAAAAACGTGCCTTGCACAGACTGATTCACCACGTCGGACGTGGCTTGAATCGTTTGGGTGGCTTCTTCAACGGTGCTTTGCACGTGTTTGGTAATCATGAGGTATCCTTTTTGCAAATTGCCTTTTTTAGCAGATCTGTTCTATGATTATACTATAGAAAAGGTTGCGAAACTTAAAAAATACACCGTCATTGCGAGTGAAACGAAGCAATCTGTTCACCACTTGCGGCGTCTTTACAGATTGCCACGCTACGCTCGCAATGACGAAAACAAGTCAAAGGATTTACAAATGAATCAATTTGCCCCTGCTCCCCTCCCTCGCTTTGTGGTTTCGGTGCAAGCTGAAGACCACGAACCTTTGGCTCCCACAATGGTTATGCTCGCCCTGTGTGAAAGCGTCCTCGCAGGCGGGGCGGAAGGGCTACGTCTGGCGAATGTGGATCTCATCCGCCACGTGAAGCAAAAATATCCGACTCTACCGATAATTGGCTTGCATAAGCCGTATCCCTTGCCGAACGCTCCGAAAGAAGTGGTCTACATCACCCGATGCCTTGAAGATGCCCTTGCCCTTGCCGAAGCAGGGACGGACATCGTCGCCCTAGATGCCACGCCTCGCCCACGAGAAGCTTCGCTTGCGGAAATCATCCGCACGCTAAAGCAGGTTCATCCGCAAGTGAAGGTCATGGGGGATGTGGATTCGATCACGTCGGCTCATTTTGCGGTGGAAGCAGGCGTGGATATTTTGAGCAGTACCTTAAATGGTTATACGCTTGAAACGCAGGACGCTTCAACGACGTCGCCTAATTTTACGTTTTTAGAAGCACTGGTCAAGACTTTTGCTCATTTGCCTGTTTACCTAGAAGGGCGTGTGTGGACTGTGGCAGACGTGCATCGGGGGCTTGACTTGGGGGCGTACGGCGTGGTAATTGGTTCAGCGATTACACGCCCGCATCAGATTACGGCTCGTTTTAAAGCAGGCTTTAATGTCATTTAAAGGCGTGAAGCTTGTGTCGAAGACTCTGTACAACTCACAAAACACACCGTCATTGCGAGTGTAACGAAGCAATCTGTTCCCCCACCTGTGTCGTCTTTACAGATTGCCACGCTACGCTCGCAATGACGAAACAAGCGTTTCAAAAGTTCATAGAATTAGTGGAAGATTGCTCTCATTTTCCCATAGGCTTTTTAGCATGTGTTATTTTAACTATATCGCCGAGCTTAAGGCAACAAATAACGAATTAAGATTTTTACGAATTAGAGAGAGGTTAACCTCATGATGAGTCAGCACTTTGAACGTGGCACTGTGCCTAATTTACGTCGCCGTGTGAGTTTAGAAATATCCTACACCCATTCGGTCAACTATGAAGAACCCATCATTGATGAGCAAGACGCAACAGGCTCCTTGTTTCAAGTTGACAACGACACCTATATCATCGCCTTTGATTCAGAACTCAACGGCAAGCGTCAAACCAACACACTTAAACTGCATGACGGTGTCATGTCTTGGGTCATTATTGGGGATGCTCACACACGCCAAACCTTCAAGCAAGGCGAATGGTATTCCAACCAGTTTTTTGTGGATGGGGCATCGTTTACCTGTCGTAACCGCACCCGTCGTTTGGACTATCACTTTAATGAAGAAGGTGGGTTCATCGATATTTTTTATGAATTGTATTCTGGCGAAACGCATTTGGGGTATTATAGTTTGGAAGTTTACATTCATTAAGATTAAGCAAATATAACGCATTGAAAATGATTATTTCGGTTTTATGCTAAAAGGATTACAATAATCGTAAGTTGGTGTATAATTATTCTATTAAGCATGACTTTATAGGAACACCTTAAACTTTCCTGAAAGCGTATTTCAATGACCTCTGGTTTTCAGTATAGTAAAACATCAGATCTTTCTGCACCGCAAAATGGCGTTGTGGTGTCTTCTGCAAAGCGTCCTTTGTATTGGTCAACCACGCCGTTTAACTACCCCACCTTAAGCAAGGTGATTCAAGCTGAAAAAACGGATGACTTTCAAAACTCGCAGACGCCTGAAGAAAATAAGCAAGAAGATACGACCACCTTCACCCCTGAAGAAGCCAAACGTTTAAACGTCTTGGTGCAAACCGATGCCTTGTTAGACAATCCCAAGTTTGAACCCGCCCATGCCAGCTTAATTGGTTTGAAAGAAGGGGCAAAAATAGGGGCTTTAATTGGCTTGCCTTTAGCCACCGTGATGATGGGGCTTCGTGCCGTTCAAGCCGAACAGCAAAGAAAAAAAATCCAGTCATTTTTTACCAAAATACCCAAACACTATTTTGCGGTATTTGGTTTTGAATCTTTTGAACATTTAGTACATGACGGAAAAAAGTGGGAAGACTTAACTCTAAAACGTGCGGCTAAAGTCATTTACGGCACGGGGCTTTCCGCCTTGATTGGGGGACTCTTTTTTGGGCCTGCGGTGGCTTTTTTAATTGTTTCTAATGCTCGTAGTAAGTTGCAAAACATCAAGCGTTCGATTAAAAACGATTATAAAGATTACCAACCTGATTTTATCGACAAGCATTTTAGTCATATTGACAAGGTGGACGATCCGCAAAGTGAATACAATAAAGTGCGTCAAGAACTGACCAATAAAAGAGACGCTGCGGCGAATGGATTCCATACCGCTGTGTTTGTCAAAGTGCTTACATTGGGATCTAAATTAGCGGCAGCGGGCATTTTGGGTGGATTGTTTGAAGTAGGGCGTCATAGCTGGGGATATTGGGACAAGGTGAAGGATCGTCCGAAAAACAAGGGGCTTGATTATAGAACAACAAAAGACAGTAAGAAGTTAGAACTCAATAACTACGCACGTGTTAAGAAAGACTTGCGTTTTGGATGTCACGAACAAGGGCATCTAGGTAGTGGAAAACTCGGCTTGTTTTATCAACAAAATGACTTGTCTCGTCAAGAAATGCTAGAATTAGAAAAATCAGCCAATACCTTAATCGACTCTTTAGAAAAAACCAGCTTCAAAAATTGGATGACCTATATCGGCGTGCGTTTAAAGCATTCGCCTATTACGCATTTGTTGAAGGAAACAGGCACGCACCTCATTAATCCCCTCATGCTCGGTAACTTTTTAATCACCCCTGCCGTGGTCGCCTTAAGTATGATTCCTTTCTTCGTGAATGAAGTGGGTGTTGAACCTTACCATCCGATGAATCCTGAAGGCAGTCGTTGGAAAAAGCTGTTGAAAGGGATTCGCTTGAGTCCTCAAAAAGCAGAAGAGACGAAGGCTAGTACGAATCCTGCACAGGGTTAAAAAGTTGGTGATGCGCCTTCTTAATATGTTGACGAGACACGTGCGTGTAAATCTGTGTGGTGGAAATATCCGCATGCCCCAAAAGTTCTTGTACGACACGCAAGTCGGCTCCATTTTCGAGCAAATGCGTGGCAAAACTATGCCGAAACGTATGCGGAGAAAAATCCTTGCCAATTAACGCCCCCCAGCGTTGCGTCCAATTATAAACCTCTTTCCGTAAATACGGACGAGCCTTCCCATTCGGCGGATGCTCATTCCACAAGACGTAGCCTTGCGTCGCTTCCGCAGGCTTAATCATCAAAGCACGCTCAAGGACATCTAAACTCGCAGGTGCCAACGGCACAAGGCGTTCCTTGTTGCCTTTGCCGATGCACCTTAAAAAGCCTGCACGGCGTTCGACATGCTTCCACTGTAAAGCAATCAACTCACTCACCCGTAACCCACAGGCGTAAAGGAGTTCAAGGGCAAGGCATTCATCAGGGTTATGGATTTTTTCGTAGAGTTTTTGGATGTCGGATGCTTTTAAGACGGTGGGGAGCGTATGAATCTGCTTAGGCAGTTCCAGCCATTCAAAGATGTTGACATCAAGCCAGCCTTTTGCCATTAGCCATAAGAAGAAGCCTCGAACGCTTGAGGTTTTCCGCATCATCGTACGGCTTTTGCGTCCTGCTTTACGCAAGTGAGACAGGTAAAAGTTTACATGTTTGCGTTTCATTAAACTTAGGGCGAGAGGGGCGTCGTCTTCATTGAGCAAAGGCGTTTCAGCAAGGGTGTACAGGTCGCTTTCGCTCAAGATGTTCAAAAACTCTTGGATGTCTCGCTCGTAGGCTTCAAGCGTATGCTTCGAATACTGGCGTTCTTCACGCAAGTGTTCAGTGTAATCGGCAAGGGCTTGAAAGCATCGGGCATACGACATTAAGGAGGTGTTTCTTTCTGTTGAAAGGTCTGCGAAAGTCTAAAATTACCGCTGTCATTGCGAGCGTAGCGTGGCAATCTGTCAAGACTCTGCAGGTGGAGAAACAGATTGCTTCACATGCGTTCGCAATGACGGTTACCTCATTATACCCCATTTATACAAGCGGGATACCTTTTTAGGGTACCCCACTTGAGAAGAATCTATGTTTACAATTGATAACTTGTGGGTTTTTGATAACTGTATACAAAGTTGCGTGTATTCGCACCTAAAGAAGCCGCATTATTTTGACAAATCACGTGCAAGAAGCCTCGTTGATCGTCAATGCGTAAGCCACATCGGCGTCCTGTATAATGAGTATTGTTGTCAAAGGCATTGTCCACAGCCCATGATTCCATGGGGAGTAAGATGTTTTCATCATGCACCCTGTTCGGTCTTACAACAGCAACCAATAGTCCACGTCTATCGGCTCCGCCTCGAATACTCAAGTGATCACCAGCTCGCCACGCACCCCCTTCATTGGCACGAACAATATAAAGTTTGCCTGTTTTACTGGAATGGGCAATCCCTGCTCCTAGTTGCGGTCCAAATCCAGTCCACCAAGGGGTAGAAACGGTATTTCCCCATGGATCGGGGCCTGTAGTCGGAGCAGACCCTGCCATATTTCGATCAGGAATACGGTACACTCTATCATCCACTAAAACAAAGGCTTCTGTGGCGTCAGGTGATTGATTCACCGTAATATCCATGTTGGTTGACGTGGGGAAGTTGGCAGGTAAAGTCAATTCACTCATTCGATAACAGAAGGAAGAATTGTTCTTAGCCCCGTCTTTTAAGCGAGCATCACATTTAAAGCGAACCAAACGAGTGGGTTTAGTGATACCATTACGAATCGACGCGTTAAGCAATATGTAGGCATTACTGTCGTCTTCGGCAATACTCCTCGCATCTTGCAAGAACTCAAGTCCCAAGCTTTCTAGGCGAAGGTTACGCCCCGGCTCCGCTTCTCGGCTTAAAAAGTTCCCGTTTCGAGCCAACGCATTATTCTGCCGACCGCCCCCAAACTTCCACAGCACCACGTTACCACTCGCATTCGTCACCATGAGTTCCATGCGGTTATAGTTAATGCCGATAATGTCTCTTTCTTTAGCGGTTTGCATAAAACCTCTTGGATAAATTGTTGACGAAGGAGGAGGAACGGTGGGTCGAGTAGAATCTGCCCCCGATGTAAAAGCAGCGGTGCTACCTGTAAAAACATCCAAGCGATAGTTACTGGTGGCACTGTCCCAATAGGTAAAGACGACTTTGTCGGTTTGGTGAACAGGCATCATCCAAGGATCTTGCCCATTCATATCTTTAAAGAAGTACTTAATGTTTTGATAAGGATTTCTAAAAGGGTCAGTTCCAGGCGTTTTTGTGTTTCGTTGAATCATGACCCCTTTTTGCGTCGTCGGGTAAGCACTTTGTTTTTTACAGTCATCGTCACCCACAATAGGTTGATACATGGTGGAAGTCCCTGTATAAACCGCACTATAAGCACGCACTGTTTCATCGGCGGTCATAACTTGAGAAGCATTAATCCCCATATTGTGGAAGCAATGCCCTACACTATTAAAAGAATGTCGTGGTATGTATTTACTTGTCGTTGGACCAGTACTTACAAGGACTGAAGTAAGATCCTCAAACGTGAAGTTGGGGAAGCTTCCTGCGGTGACGTTCATCGTCATAGTGGATCTCACCCCACCAAAATAAGGGTCATCGTTATTGGTTTTATTCGTCCACAATGCACCAGACCCATTCCCCCATCGAGGAGCGAAACCATTGTCGGCAATACCTAAATAATAATTATTATGGAACCACTGCTTGAGTTGGCTGGGTTGGTGAGACATATTCACATTAAAGGGTGGGTCAATCGCTGGTACAGTATCACCAGGTAACATAGGAGATAAATCTAGCGTGGTCATACTGGCAGCCGTGACATACAAATCACGGACGCCCCCCGTTAAAGCCCGTGTTAAAAAGCCTGCGGCTCTTAACGAATCATTGGCGACTAAGCGATTCGCACTGAGTGGATTATTAGCTGGAGATGTTTCGGTTGCTCCTGTATCAGGTGTGGCAGGGGTTGCAGGTGGCGTATTTACCGTTGTGTTGGTCACGCCTCTTGAAGTAATCGAAACGGTGCTTCCATTACGATTGGCTTTTAGGTAAACCATGCCCATTTTATTGTTAAATTTATTCAATGCCGCCAAGAAAAGGTCTCCCGACACATTAGCACCGTCTCCATTGGTGATGTCCCAACTATTAATGTAATCAAATTGAGATGCTCCCGTAATGGTTTCGAGATCTTGATTAAAAACGGTTGCCATGGAATTGGTGTCTATTGCCAAAATTTGTGTTTTAGATCCGACTCCTGTTACACCGTTGTCTTGCAATGCCCAGATCGTCCCGTTTTGATGATCGGGAATCAGCGTATAATGAATAGTACTTAAGTTCGTATTTCGTGAATCCACTAAAAAGACGCCTAGGGTGGCTTGGTAAGGATCCCACCCCAAAAGGTGCATTCTACCACTACCTGCCCCTGCATCTGCTTTGCCGTAAGGATTCACTGCCGTGCCTTTGTCGTCAGACGTCCAAAAGACCTTACCTGTAAATTCGTCAATGACTAAGGGATAGTCATCGGGGGTGAAATTGGCATTTGGTATGCCTGAAGGACTGATGTTGGACGTCACCAAGGTGAGTTCATTTTTAAGCGCATTATAAAAATAGAGACGAATATTTGCCCCTTCTTGACCCACAAAGGCATAATTTCCCCGTATTTGATCCACCACCACACGCAAAATCGTGACGCCTGTTAAAAGCGTTTGTGGAGCGGTAAGATTAACAGATGCGATTTGTGACGCCGAAGGAAGCACTAAGCTTGTGTTGTTTTGTTTATTGAAAGACGCTGTAACGGCGCTAATATCCGCTTGATTGCCAACACCATAAAAGGTCGTTAAAGGGGTAACTGCTACGGCAGACGCCGTATTTAAATCTCCTGCCGCTTGAGACGCATATTTTTTTCCTGTGAAAAACTGCCTATTGCCTGTCATCACCCGACCTTCACTTTGCTTGATTCCTGGTGCGGTGACTTGAACGCCTTGCATTTGAAGGGTAATTGAATCCAAATCTCCTAGAAAAGCAGGCGTTAAGATAGCAGGGTCGTTCGTGCAAGTGCCAGACGTATTACAATAGTTAAACATTGGACCATTCTCCCCAAGAGGAAGGAGTTCTACTTGATCCGACGCCAAGGTCGCATAAGGCGAAGAAACTTCATTGCCTGTTGCCAAACCGTTGTCTAACAACTTTTGAAGATACCATCTCCCCCCTGTTGTGACGGAACTGGCTCCAGATCCCGTCACTGTTCCACCCACGTTCACGAGGCGGTAACCCACCTTTTCTGCCACGCCACGGTTGGCGTTGTAATAGGTCATTTGAAATTCACGACGAGGATCCCATGTGCTGTAGTTGTCAGGGCGAACCATATTTGAGCTTGAATCGAAGACCATGCCTATTTGGTTAAACATGGTACTTAATTGAAAGTTTGATTTGCTATGCGAGGCTGAATCCACCAAGCCTTTGGTAATAATGGTGCTAGACGTTAGTAAAAGAGGTAAGATCACCAACCCCACGACACCGATGGACACGACAAGTTCAATTAAGGTAAAGCCTGCTTGTTTGTAATGACGAAACAGTTTATTAGAGACCATAAAAGAGATACCTCTGCTATTGATAAAATGGCTTTGGTGAAGTATCGTCTATTTTCTGAAAAAGTTTAATTGGTATCGCTCAAGTGTATTAAATGTAACAAAAGCCATTAAATTAGCCACACTTTTTAAAGGCCCTGTATTTTGAAATGGCGGCATCGACGGTACTTTGTAAATTAGTGGGTGACACACGTCCAAGCGGAAGGGATTCAATCGCTTTTTTATTTCCCCCAAACAAGAAAAAGGCAGGCACTGAAGTGACTTTAAAGGTATTGGCGAGTTCCATATTGTTGCCTTCATAAATGTTGATGCGTTTGACTTTTAAGCCTTTGGGTTTCAAGTTAATTTCGACTTGATCCACAAAAGGCGCAATATTACGGCAGGCACCACATTTTTCCCAGTAAAACTCAAGTAAAATCGTGTCACACAGGGAATCACTTTTGTATTGATTCGGTAGTTTTGGGCTGGCATAACTGGGAATAATCACCGCTCCTAAAGCCGTTAAAACAAGTAAGGCTAAGGTGATATAAAAAGATTTAGACATGCGTTTTTCCTCTCTCAATTGTCAAGATATTGCTGATTTTTTAAATAAGTTTTACGAAAGTTACTAAAAAAGAAGTACGTCATGTTGAGTGTAGCGAAACATCTCCCGAATAGGAAACCGCAAGGACTAGGGAGATCCTTCGTTGCACTCAGGATGACGAAGACCCATTTTCACAGAGCTGTTCTTAGTATAGGCTGTTTTTTCAGATTAAGCAAATAAGGTTTGCAAGGAACGCACCTTGTAAGACTGCGTTTTAAGGGCTTCAATCGCTTCTGCCATTGCCATAGCCCCTGTTAGCGTGGTGGTCATTGGTGTGTTGTGAATCACAGCAGATTTACGAATGTAGCTATCATCCAACAAGCCCTCATCGCCCGAAGGGGTGTTAATCACCAGCTGAATATCGCTTGATTCAATCAAGGTTTGGGCATTCGGCGACCCTTCGTGCCGTTTACGCACAGGGAAGCAGGGGATGCCTTGCTCACTTAAAAAGCGAGCCGTGCCTTGTGTGGAAATCAAGTTAAACCCGATCGACTGAAAACGCCGAGCGACTTCCACCGCATAGGGTTTGTCGTGATTGTTCACACTCAAGAAAATTTGCCCACTTAAGGGCAATTGCATGCCTGCCCCTTGCAAGGCTTTGGCGTAAGCTAGGGCAAAGTTATCATCGACCCCCATGACTTCCCCTGTAGACCGCATTTCTGGGCCGAGCATGGGGTCGCTTTCACGAAACTTAATGAAGGGAAACACAGGGGCTTTGACCGCAATATGCGTCGGCAAGCTCGCTGGCAATGAATCTGCTAGCACATAGGCAAGCCTTTCACCGAGCATCACACGCACCGCCATTTGAATGACTGGCACGCCCGTGCATTTGGCGACAAACGGCACGGTACGACTCGCACGAGGGTTCACCTCAATAATATAGAGTTCATTATTTTGTACCGCAAACTGGATGTTCAATAAGCCTTTCACATTCAAGGCTTTCGCAAGGTTAGCCGTGGCGACCTCAATTTGTGATTTCATTTCCGCACTAATATGTTGTGTGGGCCAAACGCAGGCACTGTCTCCACTATGGATGCCCGCTTGTTCGATATGTTCCAACACGGCTGCGACATAGCAATCTTCACCGTCAGACAACGCATCCACATCAAGCTCCCGAGCATTTTCAAGGAAGCGATCAATCAAAACAGGCGAATCAGGTTCCACCTCTAAAATCTCTTCGAGGTAATGTAGCAAGCTCGCTTCGGTGTATACGATCCGCATCGCACGACCGCCCAACACATAGCTAGGACGAATCATCAGCGGATAGCCCATTTGCCTGGCTACAGCAACCGCTTCCGCTTCATTACGAGCAATCCCACTTTCAGGGGCTTTTAGATTTAGTTCGTTGAGAATGGCTCGAAACTTTTCACGATCTTCGGCATCATCAATGGCATCCACACTGGTTCCTAGCGGTTTGAAATAAGGATCATCCTTCAACGCACGAGCCAGCTTTAAGGGCGTTTGTCCGCCGAGTTGGGCAATCACGCCCAAAGGCTGTTCTTGACGCAACACATTATGTACATCTTCTGCGGTCAACGGCTCAAAATAGAGCCTGTCCGACATATCATAATCGGTCGACACCGTTTCAGGATTAGAATTGACCATAATCGGTTCATAGCCAAGCTTTCGCAACGCCATCGCCGCATGAACGCAACAATAATCAAACTCAATGCCTTGCCCAATGCGGTTGGGACCTCCGCCTAAAATCACGACTCGTTTATTATCGGCATCTAGCAGAAGCCCTTGAGGGGCTTCGTTTTCACCAGCGTCATAGGTGGAATAGAAATACGGTGTTTGGGCTTCAAACTCGCCTGCACACGTGTCCACCGATTTATAAACAGGGAAAATGCCTTTGTCTTCACGCACTTGGCGAATGGTGTGTTCATCCTGCCCCAAATGCTGAGCCAATTCCGCATCACTCAAGCCGTCTTGCTTATAGCGACGTAGCTCGCTCGCTGAAATGGCTTCAACCGACGCATGAGCCGTCATGGCGAGTTCGTCCTTTAAAATCTCTTCGATATTGGCTAAAAACCACGGATCAATCTTTGTCCACGCATGGATGTTATCCATCGGCACGCCTTGGCGAAAGGCTTGCAACAACCAATAAATACGATCCGCTGTTGCGGTTTTAAGCTGTGTTTCAAGTTCATATTTGGACACAAAGCCTTGGCTTAAATCAAAATACAAGGGCTTGATTTCAAGGGAACGCAAGGCTTTTTTAAAGGATTCCTTAAAGGTACGCCCCATTGCCATGACTTCGCCGACGCTTTTCATTTGGGGCGAAAGTTGGTTGCCGCCTTCAGGGAACTTGTCAAAGCTAAAGCGTGGGATTTTGGTGACCACATAATCAATCGCAGGTTCAAAGCTCGCTGGCGTCGATTGCGTAATATCGTTGCGGATTTCATCCAAACGATAGCCCACCGCTAAACGAGCCGAGATTTTGGCGATCGGCACGCCTGTGGCTTTCGACACCAACGCGGAACTACGAGACACCCGAGGGTTCATTTCAATAATGACGATGCGTCCCGTGCTGGGGTGAATGGCAAACTGGATGTTGCATCCGCCCGCTTCAACCCCGACGGCTCGAATGATTTGCATGGATGCATTCCGCAAAGCTTGATACTCTTTGTCAGTCAAGGTTTGAGCAGGGGCAACGGTGATGCTATCCCCCGTATGCACCCCCATAGGATCCACATTTTCAACCGAACACACAATAACGACATTGTCCGCCTTGTCTCGCATGACTTCAAACTCGTATTCCTTCCACCCCAAGGCGGATTCTTCCAACAAAACCTGGCTAATGGGCGACAAATGCAAGCCGTATTCCACTTTCGCTTCAAACTCTTCAGGCGTGTAAACCACGCTTCCGCCACTACCACCGAGTGTGAAAGCAGGGCGAACAATCATGGGGAATCCCAAGTCTTTGGCGGCCAAATGAGCCTCAGTAAGGGTTGTGACCGTATGACTTTTAAAAGAGTTCAGCCCGATTTCCGTCATCAGTTGCTTGAAGCGTTCACGATCTTCAGCGACATCAATGGCATTGAAGTTGGCTCCAATCAGTTCCACTTGATATTTTTCCAAGACGCCGTTGTGATGCAAATCATATGCCAAGTTCAAGGCGGTTTGCCCTCCCATCGTAGGCAGTAAGGCATCGGGGCGTTCTTGTTCGATGATGGTTTCCAAGACGGCTGGGGTCAGCGGTTCAATATAGGTTTTGGTGGCTAGATTGGGATCCGTCATAATCGTGGCAGGATTGGAGTTCACCAAAATAACGTCGTAGCCTTCTTCCATTAAAGCCCGACAGGCTTGCGTGCCTGAATAGTCGAACTCGCAGGCTTGCCCAATGACGATAGGTCCCGCCCCGATAATTAAAATACGTTTCAGATCATTTCGTTTCGGCATGGAGGCATCCTTTTAAGCAGACAAATGACGGCAATTCAGAGAAACACAGATGCCTTTCCAAATTGTCTTATTCTACCTTGCTGAAGATTGCCCTGCAACGTATAATCGTCAAAAAGTTATAATCGTGGTGTTTTTTAAGCTTTTTTGTTACCAAATGTTGCAAAACAGAAGAATGAGACTTTTTTGTATGTTCGTTATACCTCTTTGTTTTTCTTCTTCTCTCTCCTCTTAGAAAACGAAGATCTCTCATTAGAGTACTTCGTTTTCTATAAACGTATTATATTTAAAGTACTATAGAAAATACATAGACTCTAAAGAAGGGAACTCTATGCAACAAAACTTAGCTATTTTCAGTAAAACGTTAGGCGTTTTTATAGGCTTAAGTTACTTTGCATCGCCTTTTTTATACGCCGAAGGACTTTACCTCACCCCCAATAACCCACCAGTGCTAAGCCCCTTCCCTCAAGAAAGTGCCTATGCCACGCCTGCCTTAAACAGTCGGAGCATTGCATTAGAAGCCCTAAAACAAGGTCAGACCCGTCAAGGGGTGGTTCTGCTAGACTCGTGGCTTGATGATCACCCCGAAGATTTAGACGCCTTTTTTCAACTCGCCAAAGCCAACTATCACTTGGGTGACTTTAGCACCATGCGTCGAAACTTAGCCACCTTAAAAACACTCGCCCCGCAAGATGTGGTGACACAAAACGCATGGGCTTGGGCAAGTGGCATCCCCGAAGCCAAAACTCCGACCGTAGACGATGAAAAAAATAAGGTCTTATTGAATCTCGCTCGATCGGTTGCACAAGAAAAAGAAAGCTCTTCGCCTTTTACCATGAAGGACGCTTCTGTAAAAGGAGACGTCCGCAACGAAAGTCCATTCCCCAGCAAAGCATTAGAACCCCAAGACATTTCAGTCGAAAAAACCAGCCCCCTGCCTTTGGTCAAAGAAGCCTTGGTGGATGAAAAAATTAACTCTCCTGTTGCACCCAATACAGTGGCTTCTCAAAAAGACGTCAAAGCTCCTCCCCCGACTGCTTCAACGGTAGGGGCAGCCGCTTCCGTGCAAGCCCCTAGCACAACGCCTTTAACCCAAGAACAAATTGCCCAAAACTTCCAAATGCTTCAACAATTGATGATGATGCAAATGGTGAACAATTCGCAAAACGGCATGAATACGAATAATCCCATGACGATGATGATGATGAACGGGCAAGGCAATAGTGGTATGAACAACTTAAATGGCTTGAATATGATGAACAATCAAGGTGTGAATCCTGCGATGAATCCGCAGATGATGAATCAAATGATGCAAAACGCCTTGCTTAATAATATGAATGGCATGTTCAACACCAACAACGACAATCAAAATAATAATAATAATGGGTTTGGCTTTTAGAAAGCGATTTGTCAACCAGCATGGATTTTATGTTTTTGATAAAATAGGGTTACTTATCATAAAAATGCGGAATGATTTAAACCATTATGGCACTCCACACAGAAAAATCCGATGTCTTGGTCATCGGGGCAGGTCATGCAGGCATTGAAGCCGCTGTTTCATCCGCTCGCTTGGGCTGTAAAACCATTTTATTGAGTATGAATCTCGACACCATTGGGCAAATGAGCTGTAACCCTTCCATTGGAGGCCCTGCCAAAAGCCAGCTCGTCAAAGAAATTGACGCTCTCGGTGGCGTCATGGGCTTGTGTGCCGATGCCACTTACATCCAACTGCGGATGCTCAATATGTCCAAAGGCCCTGCGGTGAGAGCCTTACGCTCTCAAAGCGACAAAGCGAAGTATCGGGATTATGCCCGTGCGTTGGTCGAAGCGGAGCCGAACTTGAAATTACGCCAAAGCACCGTGCAACGTGTGGTTGTGGATGCTCATCAAAAGGTGCTAGGCGTTGAAGACAATCTCGGTATTTTTTATGAAGCCCCTTCGGTGGTCGTGACGACAGGTACGTTTTTAAACGGCAAAATATGGATCGGTGAAAATTCTTACGGAGGCGGAAGACCGGGAGATCCTGCCGCTAAAGGCTTAACGGCATCCCTATTAGAACTAGGGCTTGAAACAGGACGCCTGAAAACAGGCACCCCCCCTCGCTTAGACGGACGTACCATTGACTATACTAACCTTGAAGAACAACACGGCGACACGCCTCACGGTTTTTTTAGTTTCATGCCGAACCGTCCCCAGTTGGAGCAAATTCCGTGTCACATCACACGCACCACCACGAAAACGCATGAGATTATCAAAGCCAACATCCACCGTAGCCCCATGATGCAAGGGCTTATGGAAGCCGATTGTGGGCCTCGATACTGCCCCAGTATTGAAGACAAGGTCATGCGGTTTGCGGACAAAGACACGCATCACCTATTTATTGAACCTGAAGGTCGTGACACCTATGAAATCTACCTGCAAGGCTTTTCATCTTGCTTACCGCTTGATGTGCAAGTGGCGATGCTCCAAACCTTACCTGGTTTAGAGCGAGCGGAGATGTTGCGTCCTGCTTGTGCGGTAGAGTATGATTATTTTCCAGCCTATCAGCTCACGCCTGCGTTAATGGTCAAAAACGCCCACGGCTTGTTTTTCGCAGGGCAAATCAACGGCACCAGTGGGTACGAAGAAGCGGCGGCTCAAGGCTTAATGGCAGGCATTAACGCCAGTCGCTACGCAGGGGGGCAGGATCCCTTTATTTTGCCACGATCCTCATCATATATCGGCACCTTGATTGACGATTTAGTCACCAAAGAAATTAAAGAGCCGTACCGTATGCTCACCAGCCGTAGCGAATATCGCTTGTTATTGCGTCAAGACAATGCGGATTTACGCTTAACGAGCTTGGGTCGTGAAATTGGGCTTGTTCAAGTAGATCGGTGGGCGGTGTTTCAAGCGCGTCAAGCGGCGATAGCCCAAGAGCAAACCCGTTTAGCGACCACGAAAATCAAAGCGAGCGACGAAAATAACCAGATTTTGAGCGAGTCGTGCGGAGAACGCATTCAAGAAGGCAGTAGCTTGGAACAGTTGTTGAAGCGTCCGTTGATTACGTATGAGACACTGATTAAGCTCAATCCAGCGTCGAAAGACGTCTTGCCTGATGTGCAAGAAACGCTGGAAACAGATATTAAGTTTGCAGGCTATATCGGCAGGCAAAGTCGAGAAAATCAGCGTGTGCAGAATGCCGAAAAGGTGAAATTGCCTTTGACTGTGGATTATAACGCCATTCAACAATTGAGCTTAGAAGCTCGTGAAAAATTAAGCAAGTTTCGTCCTGTGGATTTGGCACAAGCCAAGCGTATTTCGGGAGTAAACCCCAGCGATGTTCAGATTGTACAAGTGCTATTAAGTGCGGGTCGCTTGCCGATGCTTAACGTTACTTGAATCCACCAACTAAAATCTTGACTTTTCCGTGTTTTCTACTACAATCGAGGAATGTTATGCTTCCCCCGATAAATGGCTTTCCCTTAAAGTTAAAGGTAAGTAATTTATAGTTTTTAATTAAGGGAGTACGAGGAGTTTTGCTATTTTGTCTTCTGAATGTCCCAATCAATACGTCGAAAAAAGACCATGGGGTACTTTTTTTGTCTTGCAGGATGAAGCCCACTTTAAGCTTAAGAGAATTGTGGTTGAACCACAGCAACGTTTAAGCTTGCAAAAACACCAGTTACGAGAAGAGCATTGGCTGGTGACTAAAGGTCAGGGTGTTGTTACCATTGGTGATCAAGAACATGAGGTAAAAACGGGAGCCTACATTCATATTCCTAAAGGTGCTGTACATAGAATTAGCAACCCTTTTGAAGAGTCCGTGGAGTTTATAGAAGTGCAATTAGGTGAGTACTTCGGTGAAGATGATATTGTTCGCCTGCAAGATGACTACCAAAGAGCCTAAAATGAGATAGTTATACCATTTAAACGATTGAAAAGCGTATAGGTGGATTCTAGGAGCCTAGATTTTTTTGTGAGGGCGTGTACATAGACGTACATAACGGAACAAAAAAATCGTAGTGACAACGAAGAGACAACACGACATTTAATCGTTTAATTGGTATTACTTGAATCCGCCCTACGGATTTTGCACCGCCGTGGTATTGGTGGTGAACTGTTGCGTCGGTAAGATGTAATTCTGTACTTGAGCAGCATCTGGGGTTGAAACATTCCCCAAATTACCCAAGCTAGACAAGGGCTGTTCTGCAACCGTCAAAATAGGGAAACGCAAATCCGCCTTCAATCGCCACACCACATTAGAATGACCGTTTCGCACGGTATTCAGCGTCACCGTCACCCAACTTAATTCGGGACGGTTTACCTCTTTTTCAAGCTTGGTAATCGTGCCAGCCAAACTGGAATCTTCCACAATGACATCCTTATTCGTAGGATATAACGGCACGTTTAAGCGAAAAAACAAGGTCTGCCCTAAGCGTAAACGAGGTCCTAGTATGGCTTCTTGTGGCGAAATCACCAAGTTAAACCCTGCCCCTAAACTCGGGATCAATCGCCATGAAACACCTGTAAAGCCTCGCTTGGCATCGATCGTGAGCATCTCTTGGGCTTGGGGTAAAAACGCCAATCGCTCGTTGAGCCAACGATCCGTGACCGTGGTCTTCGGCGTCAACGGCAAGTCTCGAAACACATCAAAGACGTAATGTTCATATAAAATCGCCAAGTCCTTTTGCGTGGCTTCAGGCAAGGCGTTAAAGCTACTGTCTTCAGAAAGTAAAGCGAGATTATACGCATCCTTGAGCGGTTCTTTGGTGAATAGCAAGCCTTTCAATGCCAACCACGCATCGAGCTGGCTCATCGGAGCTTGGGGCAACAATCGCCAAGACGGCTTAGGCGTCAAAACGTGAAACTGCCACGCCGTTTCGAGCAAGGGGTATTGCGTGTCGGTGGTGGGGACGTCTCGAAAGGGGGAAAGGTCGGTGAGCGTCCAAGACGGCGGGATTTGAAAGTGCGTCAAAAGGGTTTTGGCGACATCGTAGCGAGTCAACTCTGTTTCGACAGGGACGCTGGCTTCAGGGACTTCGGCTTGAACCGCCTCTTTCGTCAGCACCGCCTTTTCAGCGTGAGCCATCCCTGTGCTAAGTAGAAGCAGTCCTAAACAAACAATACGTTGATGCCAAATAAACATCGATGTAGTCCTACTTTCCACTGATCAGTGTATTAGGGAAGCTAAAGTTCAGGGTAGACGATTCGCCTGTTTCAAAGTTTTTAAAAGGAATCACGCCACTTTCCAGTTCTTGCGAGCCGATCGTGTAGACATGGCGAGCCGATCGTTTACCAGCCGCTTGCAATTGCTTGCCAAAATTACGACCGCTTAAATCGACTTCGACTTTCAAACCTTGTTCACGCAAATGTTCCGCAAAAGCGAAGGCTTCGGCATGGCAATCGGTGACGATGAAGACATCTAAACTAGGGGCTTCGGGGTGTTCGATGAGCTTAAACAAACGCTCAACGCCCATTGCCCAGCCGATCGCAGGGGTCGAAGCTCCACCGAGTTCTTCAATTAAGCCGTTGTAGCGACCACCTCCGCAGACGGTACCTTGCGAACCGAGCTTTTCGGTGATGAACTCAAAGACCGTGCGAGAGTAATAGTCCAAACCACGCACCATACGGCGGTTGACGGTAAACGGCACGCCATTGACGCTTAACATATGGCATAATTGCTCGAATGCCTCGCTGGCTTCGGGCGACCATGCAAAGTTTTGGAGAAAATTTTCCACGGCTTCGCTGGTGTAAATGGTTTGACAGGTGGGGACTTTACAGTCCAACATGCGAATGGGGTTTTGTTCAAAGCGACGCTGACAATCGGAACAAAGCGTTTCAAAGTGAGGCTTCAACAAGGCTTGCAAACTCTCACGAAAACGAGGGCGATCATCAGGATCCCCCACGGTATTGAGTTCCAAACGTAAATCCGAAATGCCCAACGCCTTCAAAACTTGCCACGCCAACAAGATGCTTTCGGCATCGGCAGCGGGGGTATCTAGCCCAATGAGTTCCGCTCCGATTTGGTGAAACTGCCGTTGACGTCCTTCTTGGGGACGCTCATAACGAAACATCGCCCCGATATAATACAATCGTTGCGGTAAACCGTGCTGGCTTAACTTATTTTCCACAAAAGCACGCACCACGCCCGCCGTCCCTTCAGGACGCAAGGTCAAGCTTCGGTCACTTTTTTCAAAACTGTACATTTCTTTATTGACAATATCCGTCGATTCGCCCACCCCACGAGCAAAAAGCGACGTGGATTCAAAAATCGGCGTATGAATCGCCTTATAATTCGCCAATTCTAGCGTGTGAATGGCGACATCCTGCAGGTGCTTCCACGCATGAGACAGCTCAGGCGTAATATCTTGCGTGCCTTTGGGGCGTTGTATTTTTTGAGACATCATCATGTAGGTGTGACTCCTTTATACCGCAACCGTGGGGTTAAAAACGTTTTTTCGCATCATGGTTTGCTGGCGTTCAGGCCCGACGCTCACCATCCACACAGGGCAATGAGACACCTCTTCTAAACGCTTTAAATACGCTTTACACGCAGGAGGCAAATCGTCATATTGCGTGATTTGCGTGGTATCGCTTTGCCAGCCTTCAAGCGTTTCGTAGACAGGCTCTAAATCCGCAAGCAGGCTCAAGCTCGCAGGAAAACGATGATAGGCTTCATGCGTAAGCTTATGCTGATAATGCGTGGCGATTTTAATTTCCGCAAAGGTATCCAAGACATCCAACTTGGTGAGAGCTATACCATCTAAGCCGTTGACTTCCACCCCATAACGAGCCACGACACCGTCAAACCAACCTGTACGGCGTTTACGCCCTGTGGTGGTACCGAACTCTTGCCCACGTTCGCCCAAGATTTCACCGACGTCGTTCTGTTGTTCCGTCGGAAACGGCCCTTCACCCACTCGAGTCAAATAGGCTTTCATCACGCCTAAGGTCGCATCGATTTTAGAAGGCCCTACGCCAGTGCCTGTACACGCCCCGCCTGCGGTTGAGTTTGAACTGGTCACATAGGGATAGGTGCCAAAGTCGACATCCAAGAGCGTCCCTTGCGCCCCTTCAAACAAAAGGCGTTTGTTTTGAGCCAAGGCGTCTTGCAATAAAGCGACGGTGTCGGTGATATAAGGGGCTAAAATGGCTTTGTAAGCCTCGCAAACGTCCAGCAGATAAGGAAGGCTAGCTTGTTCAAAAAAGACTTTTTCGCTGATAATACGTTGAATCTGCTTCCGCAAAACATCAGGAGATTCGAGTAAGTCCCCTGCTCGAATACCGATGCGTCCGACTTTGTCCATATAAGTAGGCCCAATGCCTCGCCCTGTGGTGCCGATTTTCGATTCAGGGGCGTTGGCGGTGCGTAACAATTCTTGACGCTTGTCTTGTTCAATGTGATAAGGCAAGGTCACATGACAGCGTTCGGATATTTTAAGATTATGCGTGGAATAGCCCTTGGCATGGATGTCTTCGAGTTCTTTTTTCAGCACTTCAGGGGCAATCACCACGCCAGAACCGATAATGCACCATTTTTCAGGGTACAACAAGCCCGAAGGCAGGTGATGAAACTTGAAGGTTTCGCCGTTAAACTTCACCGTATGCCCAGCGTTGCATCCGCCTTGGCTACGAATGACGACATCGGCTTGTTCTGCTAACATATCCACAACCTTTGCCTTGCCTTCGTCCCCCCATTGGGCACCCACGACAATCACATTATGCAAATCTTCTTTTTGAATCATCCTAAACTTCCTTTTCGGTATAAGCAATAGCCGTTTATTATTATCACACAAAGTCTTTAAATAGAAAGTCTTTCTTCTTAAGCCGTCTCAAACAAATGGCGTAGAAAGCCTTCCCCCTTTAAGCAAAACATGCTATAATAATACATGGTATTAGTTAAAAATAGTGGAGGAAAAATTGATTATGTTAAATGCTCTGTCTCGTCGTGTGTCTTCTGTGGCACTTGCTTTAGTTTTATTGGGTTCGGCTTCTGGGCAAGCGTTTGCCGATGTTGTGGGTTATGTCAATTATGACCAAATCCGTAACGGCTATGAAAAAGCCCAAAAATTAATTGGTGAAATCAAAGTGAAAGATGCTGGCCTTCGTAAGAATCAAGCCGATTACGTCAAACAAATTGAAGACAGTCGTGCCATCAATGCCAAAAACCCGATTGCCACCAAAAATTTGGAACAGCAATTAGAAACCAAATTGCAAGGTGAAATTAAAGCCTTTCAAGAATGGTCGAATACCAATTTAAAAGCCGTAGATGACACCGTCACCACGACCATTAAAAAAGTGGCTCAACAAAAAGGCGTTACTGTGGTCATTGATCAACAATCGATCGTCACAGGTGGAACCGACTTAACCCCTGAAATTATTCGTGTGTTAAACACCACCGCAACCCCCTAACCTTTCACCATATCCTAAAACAAAACGTGGGGAAGCTTCCCTGCGTTTTGTTTTGCGTATTTAGAGCAAAGCCTCTACCGTTTATTTTTGAAAACATCACAAAAAAGAGTAACTTGTAACAAAGGGCTTTTTTTTTCTGCTTAATTGTGGTGTAATAAAACAAATCATTACATTAAATTGGAAGGGCATCGCCATGATTAACAATACCGTCATTGTCGGACGCTTAGGTCAAGATCCTGAATTACGTTATTTTGAAGCAGGTACCTGTAAGAGTCGCTTCAGTCTTGCTGTCGATCGTCCTGGTGGTTCACGAGAAAATAAAATCACCGATTGGTTTAACATTGAAGCGTGGGGCAAACTCGCCGAATTTTCAGGCGAATACCTTAAAAAAGGGATGATGGTTTCCGTGCAAGGTAGTATAGAAGTCGACGTATGGACGGATCAAACAGGCAATACCCGTGAAAATCCTTCGATTAAGGCTTCGGCGATTAACTTTATTGGCTCTAAACGAGACAACGAACAGTACCGTCAACAAGGTGGTGGTGGGCAGTCGTCTTACAATAATGATGCCGTCGTACCATTTTAGTTGCTATGCGAGTTCTAGCGGATGACCTTACGGGAGCCGCCGACTGTGCCACTGTCTTAGGCGTTCATGGTCAA
The DNA here is from genome assembly GCA_947458095.1 of Vampirovibrionales bacterium. Taxonomy (GTDB): domain Bacteria; phylum Cyanobacteriota; class Vampirovibrionia; order Vampirovibrionales; family JAJTHC01; genus JAJTHC01. The sequence goes on from CANGYO010000002.1 coordinate 52,790, forward strand.
GATGCTAGCCTTTGCTTAGATGTAAATACCTTGAATGAAGCGTCTGATGCCTACAGTGTGAACTTAGGGACTCGGGCTTGTGGGCATCCTCAAGCGGTTTATGACATCACGAAAAAAGCCTTGCTTGCCTTATCCCCTCCCCTTAAAGGGGAGGGACCAACCCCCTACTTCAAAGTAGATTCGACGTGGCGAAGCGATTCGGTTGCCATGGCGTTGGCGGGTATGGATACCTTAAAGCCTCCCTTTGTTCTGCTATGCCCTGCCTTTCCTCAAGAAGGACGGACCATTGCGGGGGGGGTGGCTTACTTGCATGGCGTGCCGTTGCATCAAACACCCCTTAAAAACGATCCGCAACACCCTATTTTAACGGCGGATGTGCAGGTTTTACTTGAAACGCAAGCCCGTGCGTTGAATCGAAATATTCGTATTTTAAAAGGCAAACAGATTAGCATCACAGATATTGAAGATGCCTTAAAAATAGTTCCACAAACACCGTTGTTCGTCGTGCCTGATGTGCAAAGCCTTTCGGATTTGTCGCATTTAGCGGAATGGGTGGCATCGTTTGAGACGCCTCCTTTGTGTATGGGTTCCGCAGGCTTATTGGATGCGTTATTGTGCCTGTCCCCTCTCCTCGAAGAGAGAAAAAGTTTTAACTTTTTCGACTCTGTTAGGGAGAGGGGGGAATTTCAAGAACCCAGCGTTAGCTCTATTCCCTACAACGATCCTCTCCCAAAGGAAAAAAAGAGAGAAAGTATCCAAGTCATTAGCGGAAGTGTGAATCCCACCACGACTCAACAACTCAACATGTTCCAAACACATCATCCTGAAATTAGAATGCTCAACACCGCAAGCTGGGGAACTGTCACGGATTGGCACGAACGCCTTAAAGAGGCTGTGGCGCCTTTGCTTGAAGCGTCGAACACGGTAACAATTTTATGTGGAGGAGACACCGCTCAAGCGGTTTTAGAACAAGCAGGTGTGAATCAACTTAAATGGGTAAAGCCCTTAAGTCGTACTTGTTCCCTATGGCAGGCGGTGGAAGATGATAAAGCTTCTCGTTATTGGGTGCTGAAATCGGGTAATATGGGAGAAGCCGACTTACTTGTTCAACTTGTGAAAGAACTTTATCATGCCTTTCCGCTACCGTCTGCAAAACATTTATAACATGCGTGAACGTAAGAAAAAAGAACAAGAACAAGTCGTGAACGAGGCTCAAAATGCGGTGCGAAAGGTGCAAGTTCGCTTGGATGCGAAAGTCGCTGAACGAGAAGATGTCAGGCATCAACGAAAAACCGTGAATCCGATGATGCTCGACAACATTGATAAATTACTGGTACGTTATGCGGAACAAATTGCGGAAATCAAGGTAGAACTAGACGAAGCCAACCGACTGCTTAAAGAAGAAGAAGACAAATTAGCGATTTGTCGGCAGGAACTCGAAGCCCTTGAAAAGCATCGAGAAAAGGCGAAAGAAGAGTGGCTGGAAGAAGAAAAGATCGCAGAAATGAAGATGCTGGATGAAGTGGCAAGCCAACGCTATTTCAGACAAATGGTGGAGTCTGTTCAAGAAGCCATTGAATTGGGCGAAGACGACTAATACCAATTCAAGGATTAAATAGCGTCTGGCGTCTTCGTTGTCGCTCGGGTTCTCGATGTGCTTATGTACGTCTCTGTACAATCACACATCTGCGAGTCCAGGCTCCTAGAATCCACCTAGTCGCTATTCAATCTTTGAAATGGTATAAGTCTACGATGTTGTTCTTTCTGATTTTCGGAAAGCGTTTTAACAGATGTATTGAGTCAAGGACCATTTTTATGAACTTTAACTTAACCAATTTAGCATTGCTTTCTTCGATTCCACAAGGGAAGTCGTCTTGGTCATTTCGTCAACAAGGGGGAGACTCTTTTGTGAACTTAATGATGCTTCAAAACCTTAGTTCGTTTTTGGAAGATTATGACACGTGGCAGATCGCAACAGAAGCTCAAGGCGAAGCCCTAACTAAAACGGAACAAGCTACGGAAACTCAAAAAACGGTTCAAACGAAGAAAAAATCCAACACAAAAGTCTCAAAAGACAAAACGATCAAAATCACATCAAACTCTGAAAATAAAGAACCCCTTACAACTCAAAACGAAAAAGTCACCTTTGAAAATACCATAAAAGTGGTGAAGTCCTTGCAAAACATTCAAGAACCTAAATCGCTTGAAGGATTGGAAACCCCTCGTTTGACTCCCCCCGTAGATCTCGACTTTTTGACCCCTCAACAACAGATGTGGGTACAACAATGGGTACAGCAATTCCCTCAACACGTGGCTCACGAAGTCCAAAAATCCACTGGACTTGAAGACGGCCGATCCCTTTCTGGCGCATCTCAAAAACCGTTTGCGGAAGAAGCCCTCAATGAGACAGGCAAAGGCAAGGATCCCACTGCCACTGAACGTATGGAGTTCTTGAAGTTTTTGCAAGCACAAATGGAAGAAGCTCATAAAAAAGGAAAGCCCTTTCGTGTCGATGTCGATGGTGAAACCAGTGTCGTGTTAAGTCTTAAAAAAGACGGCGTGAGTGCCACCTTTTTAGTCAAGGAAGTGAATCCTGACAAAATCAAGCAGGTGCATCAACAACTCAAGATCTTGCAAGAATCTTTACAAGCACGGCACTTACCTGTTACAGAACTTCGTGTTGAAAGCGAACCTGTTCAAGTCAAACCGCAGAAGGTCTTAGAAACCATTCAGCATTACCAAGACTTGGCAGAACAAAGAAAATCGAAAGATAAACCTAAGAAACAAAAGTCGTCTCGGTAAAGAACGATCTTTTATAAGGACGTTGTAGCCGTCCAAAACACCAAACACTCACAAAATCACACCCAATTAAAAAGGAAGCCCCCACGATGTTTGATCCTTATATTATGGCGGTCAATAATAACCGAGCCGCTCGTGCGTGGATGGAAGCGACGTCGACCAATTTAGGTAACATTTATACCCCTGGATTTCGTCAGGAAAACGTGCGTTTTGAAGACTTTATTTATGGCGTGCGTACGGATGAAGTGAGCTATCGTAATGAACAGGGCAAGTCACATCCTGGTAAAGGCCCGACAAACCTGATGATTGAAGGCAGTGGATGGTTCAGCGTTCGCAATAAAGAAGGCGAAATACGCTACACCCGAACTGGCGATTTTAAGTTTAACGGCGAAGGCGTGTTGGTGAATGAAGCGGGCAATACGGTGCAAGGCTTTTTATTAGATGAAAGCGGAAAACCTCTGAACACCGTGGATTCCACCAACGGTAAGGCGGATGTTGCCTTAAACCCCAACCAAGCCAGAGGTGGTACGGGGCATATTCCCACCACCGAAATTGCGATGTGGGTGGATCCGACCAATGGCAAGTTTTTTGGGAAATACGACGAGTATAAAATCCGCAGCGATGGCACCGTCGTAGGCATGGCGAAAGAAGGTAAGGAAACGGTACCGTTGTACAAAATTGCTTTGAGCAATTTCCCCAACCCTTCGGGCTTGAGCCAAGTGGGCATGTTGGAGTTTTTACCTTCTGAAATGAGTGGGGAACCCATTGAAGGCACAGGTGAAATCCGTAGTGGTTTGGTGGAATTGTCGAATGTGTCGTTGAAAGATCAAGTCGACAACTTGCAACAAGCCAAGAACTTAATGAGCATCAGCACGAAGATGATTCAACAAAATAAAGCCTTATTAGAAGAAGCCTTGGGTTTACTAAGGTAAGCCTTTTTCAAACGGACGGTTGAATGTAGCCTTTTCCCATTGAAGAAGGTTTACCCGCTTGGCGAACTTGGCTGATTTTTTCCGCATAGTTGACCCGCTGATGATGGATAGCACTTAAGCCTTTTGTAAACGACTTCTTGATTTTCCAGATTTCTTGCATGGTAATGGGGCATTCATCAAACTGACCGTCTTCAATGCGTTGCTTAAAAATGACTTCTAGCAAGGCATCCACTTGATCGGGGGTGGGGGCATTCAAGGCACGCACAGCGGATTCTGCGGCATCGGCGAGCATGACAATCGCTGTTTCACGGGTCTGTGGTTTAGGCCCTGAATAGCGAAACTGGGCTTTGGTCACATGTCCCTTGCCTTCTTCTTTAAGGGCTTGAGCATAAAAATAGCCACAAATCAGCGTGCCGTGATGTTCAGGCATAAAGGCTTGAATGGCATCAGGCAGTTTGTACTCTTCACCAAGCTTCATGCCGTCAATCGGGTGAGCCGTCACAATGAGCTTGCTCATACGAGGGTTTAAATAGTCATGCGGATTCGACACCCCAAAATAGGCTTGATTTTCAATAAAATAAATCGGACGCTTCATTTTACCGATGTCATGGTACAAGCACCCCACACGAGTCAACAAGCCGTTGGCATGAATATCATCCGACGCCTGTTCCGACAACGTCGCCAATAACAAGCTATGGTGAAAGGTTCCAGGGGCTTCAACTTGCAGACGCTTAATCAAGGGATGATCCAAGTTTGACAGCTCTAACAACGTCAAAGACGACAAAAAGTTAAAGAGATATTCAAGGGCTGGAGACAATCCCACGGACAAGAAAAAGGGCAAGACGCTGGCGAATCCACCTGAAATAATAAAAGAACTTAAGGAAAGTTTGTCTAAACTTGGGTAGATGAAAAGTAGGTTCACCAGCACGATGCCTCCCCAAAAGAAGGTGGATTTGACCAAGTCCCCACGGGCTTTGACGACGCCTCGCTTATAGAAAAAGTAATTTTGAAGCGACACGCTCATAAACCATAGCACCCACAAGGTATGGCTCACTTCCGAAGGCAAAAGCAATAAAAAGCCCAAGAACGCCAGCAAGACGGACGCTGATCGGCGAGGGACATCCACCACATAGGTACAAAAGCTAAACGTGGCACTAATCGCCAACACCATTAAATAAAGATAAGGCGACTTCATAAAAGCAAGGGCGACATAGGTCATCGTCACAAAACTGACGATGAAATACGCCCGTTGCCTGCCTTTTAGGGTAGGAAAGCTAAACCATAGCCACGCCACCGCCATGAGCGTGTACAAGACCAACGGTAAAATAGTCAATAGCCCATTGGCATCAGGGGCAAGGCTTTCAAGGGTTACGGTGCTTACGCCCATTTAGGCATCCTTTTTTTCGTATACAAATGGATTGTACCATAGAAAACGTCAATATTTTTGCAGTTGAACATGTTTACCTTGTTTGAGGTACACTAAGCTTTATTCTTAGCTTTATTCTTAGTCAATTCAACCTAATTTGGAGACGCTCTTCATGTCAAATCCCCATCCCGAACCCATTGCCATTTTAGATTGTGGGGCTCAATACACCAAAGTCATCGATCGCCGTTTACGACAAATGAACGTGGAATCAATGATCTACCCCATCGATGTTCACGCATCTGTCTTGCAAGACGCTGGCATTAAAGGGATTATCCTCAGCGGAGGACCTCACTCGGTCTATGACGCAGGGTCTCCGCAGTGTGACGGGGGCATTTTCGATCTAAACGTGCCAGTTCTAGGCATTTGCTACGGCATGCAGTTGATGACCCAACATTTCGGAGGCATCGTGGAAAGTTGTTCTCGCAAAGAATACGGCGAAACCGAAATCTCAGTGGATACGACAAGCCCTCTCTTTAAAGGCTTAAGCACCACGCAACATGTGTTGATGAGTCATGGCGACAGCGTCACACAACTCGGCGAAGGCTTTGTGGCGATTGCCGAATCCGTGTCTGAAGAAGCAGGCAAAACGGTGAACGTCCATGCAGGGATTGCTCACCAAAGCAAGCCGTTTTACGGCGTGCAGTTTCACCCTGAAGTGGAACTTAGCACCGAAGGCACTGCCATGCTCGAACGCTTTTTATTCGACATTTGTCACCTTTCAGGATCCTTCAAATTGGCGGATCGCCTCGAAGCCATGCTGGCTGAACTCAAGGCTCACGTGCAGGATCGTCCTGTCTTTGTGCTAGTCAGTGGCGGTGTGGATTCATCGGTGGTGGCGGCAGCCTTGATTAAAGCCCTGCCTAGTGAACAAGTCTATGCCGTGCATATCAACACGGGCTTGATGCGTCAAGATGAAAGCGATCTCGTTTGCGATGCCCTTCAAGCCATTGGCTTGACGCATCTTAAACGCTTGGATGCTCAAGACTTTTTCCTCGATTTCACCACGCTCGACGATGCAGGCCATACGATTGGGCCTTTGAAAGACGCCACCGATCCTGAAGAAAAACGCCGTCTCATTGGCGATGCCTTTTTCCGTCTGATTGATGCGGAAATGAAAGCCACGCTTGAAGAAGCAGGCGTTAGTGCGGATGATGTCTTGCTCGCTCAAGGGACGCTACGCCCTGATTTGATTGAAAGTGGGAACAAGGACGTTTCTAAAACGGCTCAAAAAATCAAGACGCATCACAATGATGTCCCCCTCATTCAAGCCCAGCGTGAAAAAGGCTTGATTGTGGAACCCAACCGTGACTTGCATAAGGATGAAGTCCGCCAAGTGGGACGTTTGCTCGGCTTGCCTGAAGCCTTGGTCATTCGTCAGCCTTTCCCTGGTCCAGGTTTGGGCGTACGGATGCTCTGTGCCAATACCGCTTATGGCTTAGATGCTTACGATACGCTGAATGTGGATCTTCAACATGTGGCGAGTGAGTTTAAGTTGCAAGCCGTTTTATTGCCTGTTCGCACCGTCGGCGTGCAAGGCGACGGACGCACCTATAGCTATGTCGCAGCGATTGAAGCCGAAGATTTTGACAGCATCCACGGCTTTAAAGCCGTGCGTCATGCGGCACGAGAACTCACCAACCGCCTGCCCTTGATTAACCGCATCGCCCTCAACATTGCCCCGTCTCGTGCGTTGGCAAGCTCGATTAAGACGATTACGCCCACCACGCTCACGCCTGAAGCGATTGCTCAATTGCAAGACTGGGATGCTCATGTGACGGCTTACACGATGGCCCATGCCGATTTTAACGCCATTAGTCAGTTGCTTGCCGTGATGTTGCCTGTGGCGATAGACGGCGTCGGCAGTCGTTCGTTGGCGGTTCGAGCGGTGGTGACCAGTGACTTTATGACGGCTCGACCAGCTCTCGTCGGGCAGGAATTGCCTGAAGGCTTTTTGTCGGGTTTGGGTCGACACTTACTGGGACTCGCTGGGGTAGGGCATGTGTTTTACGACATCACCAGCAAGCCCCCTGCCACGGTGGAGTGGGAGTAATATAGCAGTCTTTATCTAAAAAGACTTGTATTTCTATTCAAAATTAGTTAAACTAATATAATCCACAGTGGAGTATAAAATGCTTGAAATCATCTTTAGCAAACGTGCTGAAAAAGATCTTGGAAAAGCACCCAAAGCTATCCAAGAAAAAGTCTTACAATGGAAAACACTCGTGGAACGACTCGGACTATTTCTAACACGCCAAACCATGAAAGGCTTGCATGACGAACCCTTAAGCGGTCAACGAAAAGGACAACGCTCGATTCGTCTTAATAAGCAATGGCGATTGATTTACGAAGAAAAAACAGGAATCCTTATTGAAATACAGGAGCTTACAGCCCATGACTACCGCACCCGATGACGCACAAAATACACGCCCTGCGAATGAGGTTTTTACCACGTTAGGTTGGGACGTTTCTGAAACATGGACGCTTGGTCGGCACTTGCGAGTGTCCCGCCAAGCAGAAGGCTGGACGCTGGCAGAAGTGGCTCAACGGGTGGGCTGTTCACCACAGCGTTTGAGCGATTATGAGCATGGTAAACGTTTGCCTAGCTTGCGAACCATTTTAAAATTAGCGACGGCTTTTGAGTTTGCTCCATCCTTTTTCTTACAGCTATGGGTAGAAGAACAACTCAAAAAAGAAGGCGTCACTGCCGAACAAGTCGGGCTGAACCTAGCGGTAAAGTGGACGGCTTAAATGAGCATTTACATCGGCATGGATTATGGCAAAAAACGCATTGGCGTTGCCTATTGCGACGACAGCGAAACGTTTTGCTTTGGCTTGCCCACACTCCTAAGAACGAAAGTCCCCCTTGCTGAAACCCTCAACCAAGTGCTAGCCCTCATCGATGCCAAAAAAGCCGTGGCTCTGGTCATGGGCTTGCCTCGCAACATGGATGGCTCTGAAGGCTTTATGGCAGACGCCGTCTATGACTTTGCCGACGCCTTATTAGAAGCTCGTCCTGAACTACTGGTTTATCTGCTGGATGAACGACTCACCTCTAAAATAGCCGAACAACATATTCGTGAATCGGGTAAAGCCCCAAGTCGTCACAAGGGACTGATTGATGAAGAGGCGGCTCGTGGGATTTTGGCAGATTTTCTCAAAACGCCCCTTGAACGCCGTAATCGTTATGAGCTGTGATGTGTTTTGAATGATTTCAGCATGCTTGTTCTATAATAAGAACAGCTCATTCAAAAAGGACGCTCCCCCATGCCTAAAATACTCAAGACCATTCCCCTTCTCAAGCCCTTTCAATCCTATGATCTGCCCACCCCCGATGCCAAAATCGGGATACTCTTCTTCAATCTCGGTGGCCCTGACGATCAAGCCAGCGTCCAGCCCTTCTTGCAAAACTTGTTTAAAGACAACGACATTATTCAACTGCCTGTACCACAATGGGTGCAAAACCTCTTTGCGTGGCGTGTGTCTCGAAAACGCAAAAAAGAAGCCCAAGAAAATTACGCCAAAATCGGCGGGGGCTCCCCTATTTTAAGGCTGACGCAAGAACAAATGCAGTTGGTGCAAGCACAACTCACGCCAGCCTTTCAAGCCAAAGGCTTTGCTCCCCCTAAAACGTATTTGGCGATGCGATATTGGCATCCGTTTTTAGAAGAAGCCCTCGCTCAAATCCAAGCGGACGGCATCACGCATTTAATGCTCATGCCCCTGTATCCGCATTATTGTTTGGCGACAACAGGTTCTAGCTTGCGTGAGTTTTCGCAATTGTTGAGTCAGTCCAAGTGGCGTCCTTTGGCGGATTCGCTCAATATAGCGACGGTTTGTAGCTATTATAAAGAACCTCGCTTTTTAGAAGCGGTGGCATCGACCCTTCAAAAAGCCTTTGACGAAAAAAGATGGAACGCCCCTTTAGAAGATCGTCATGTTGTTTTTTCGGCTCACGGCATTCCCAAAGACTACGCCCACAAAAATAAGGATCCTTACCCGACGCAGATCCGTGAATCGTGCGAATTATTGATGCAACAGTATTTCCCGCATAATTCATGGGAAATCTGTTGGCAAAGTCGAGTCGGCCCTTTAGAATGGCTGAAACCTTATACGGAAGATTTGGCTGAAACCTTGGCTCAAGCAGGGCGAGACAATGTGCTAATGGTGCCGATTAGCTTTGTGAGCGATCACATTGAAACGCTCTTTGAAATGGATATGCTGTATGTGCCTGTGGGGGCGAAATACGGATTGGAACATTGGCATCGTGCGGAAAGTTTGAATGAGCATCCTGTTTTTATTGATTTGTTGAGTGAGCTTTGCTTGCGTTTGCTAGATTCGCCGTTGTTGTGCAAGGTGCAATTCCCTGAAGATTTGACGATCCCTAAGGCTCCCAAAGTCTGTGCGACCTTGCATAGTCGAAACGCATCCGCAGGGCAGAAGTATGAAAGAGTTAGGTGACATAAGGGATCACACCCATCACCAAATTATATAGTGTTCGATAGATAAAACGGTCTATGGTCTCTTCGTTGTCGCTACGATTTTTTTGTTTGGTTATGTAGGTCTGTCTACACGCCCTCACAAAAAAATCTAGGCTCCTAGAATAGCCTCATAGCCTGTTTCATCTATCGAACACTATAGCTGATACCATTTAAACGGGTGAATAGTATGAAAAAGCCTATTATATAAAATAGCCTCGTTTTGCGGTGTGACCCAAAGGTTTGGAGACCCCTGTAAAAACAACAGGTGGGTGCCTTAAGCTGGATCGCTGTTTCCAACCGTGAGAAAATCTCAACCGCCTCTATCAAAAGGGGTGTTGGTCTACGTTGACACAGACGTCGTCAGGCTCCCGAGGTTCATAAATGTAGAGTCCAAACTATTGAACGCCACACCCGAGGCTATGTTGCTATTGTGACAAAGTTTCCCCAAAAGTTCAACCCCCCAATTTCAATCGCTTCTTTTTTGTGTTTACGATATACTCATGTTCATATCATTTTTTGACATGGAACCTGCTTGATGAAACTTTTTTGTACCCTGCTTGCCCTACTCTTGAGCCTGTTTTCCTTGCCCTTTGCGTCTGCAGAAGCAAGTAGCCCTCCCGTTCTAGAAACAGGAAAGTCGGGGCATCGTGTTCACTTAAACCACTTGTACGCCTTTGACGCCGAAGCTCTAGGCAATCGAACCCCCTTGCTCCTCGTACCAGGTCGAGCGCAAGAAGGGCAGCGGAATCCGTGGTGGCGAAAGTTTGAAACCCGTTGGAAAACGCAAGCCGACTTACCGTCACGCTACAAGCTTTACATTTTCATGTATGATTCCACCCAAAAGCTGGAAATCCCCACCCACGAATTTCGTCAAGACTTTCACCACTTTGTAAAAATGCTGGGGCAAGATGCCCCTAAAACGGTCTTACTGACCTATAGCCAAGGGGGCTTGATCGTGCGGGACGCCTTCATGCAAGAACCTGATCTTATACGTTCTGTGGACACCATTTTCGGCATGAGCGTTCCCTATCAAGGCACGCCCTTGTTTGACGAAAGCTGGATTAGTCAAAACCTTAGCCACTATTCACCCATTCGCCGTGGCATGGACAAAGTGATTTACGAGCTTTCCATTAAAAACAAACGGCACTTGATTAAAGACATGTTATTTGTGAACTTTGACACATCTAAACCCAAGTACAGTAAGCCTGTTAAGCCCTTTGGCTTGATCCGTCGTAACGCTGTGGAGCTGGATCCTAAACCGCCGAAGTGGGTAGAATCGACCAGCCCTGACCTGCGAGCGTTTAAAAGCAAACTGGTTGTGTACGGCAGTTATTTGAAGTCGCAGTACAGTGAACATGGCAAAGAAGGACGACTCATCGACGATTTGACGACCTTTGGCACCATTGCACGGCTGAACAATTTGGTATTAGGGGCGATTTACCCGACTTATATCCCAAGCGTGCATCGAGCGTTTGAGTTTACAGGGCGTCAAATGGCTCAATTGCCTGTGGCGAATGTGACGAACTATAATAAGCCTAAGCGTTACCCTCGTGGGCATGGGCATCCCTTTCGCTTTAACGACGGCTTCATTCCTGCCAGTTCCTTGTTTTACCTACCTGTGCGGAATAGACCTTATACGGAATACATTGGCGTGTTTCCGCAATTGTGGGATATTTGTGGCGGACGGTTTTTAGAAGACTTGGATCATGTGGATCTCGGGCATTACCGCTTCCCTGAATTTCCCCTAAAAAAGCGGGATGTGTTTCATGGCAACGAGCCTGCTCGTAAGCCGATCGACTGGCTTTTTGAAGACCTGCGTCGTTTGCATACGAGCGAGGGTTTTCGTTGCTAGAGACAAGCCCTCTTTTATGCGAGGTGCATAAAAGAGGGCTAAAGCCTGCATATGAAGAAACAGCCATCAAGCCTGTTTGAGAAATGTTTCTAAGATGGTAGCAACTTCAGCCAATAGTTCTTGGCTTTGAGCGGGATGAGGCACCTCTCTAACTATAAGAGCAGAAAGATCATAAAATTGCTGATTTTTATCACCATTTGATTGTTTGAATTGAGTGATTGCCTTCTCAACCTTTGCAGGAATGTTCTTTCTAACTTCGCCCGCATTAATAAACCGTTGTAAGGCCTTGTCAGCTCCTCTCATTAGTTTTTGGATTTGAGATTCAATAGGTACATGTCGTACTATCTCAGCGAGAAGATTGTAATGCTGAAGGTGTTTATCACCTTTTTGGGTGTTAAGTATAACGAATGCTCTCTGAACCTCTGGAGGAGTGCTCATACCGTTTCTGTGACTATCCGCCTTCAGAGCTTGCTGACGGGGGGGGGGGGCGTATCGTGAGAGTTGTAACATTAAAGTGTTACCTTTCATAATTAACGGAACATAGAGAAAAGCCGACTGGCTTTTAATTAAATAGTATAGTAAAGAAAAATAGATGTCAAAGATAACGAAATTGTTACAAAATAAAAAGGGTGTTGACAGGATACATCGTTTGTAGGATATTAGTGGAACTGGAGGGATGCGGGGTCTTTGAATAAGAGATTGAAGCGTTCTTGTGGTGCAACTGGTTCCTTGACAACTCAATAGTGGAAAATTTAAGACAAAAAGAATGGTCGATTGTTTTTTAGCGAGAGCAATCGACGTACAATGTTTTTGAAGTCAATTTCGGATTTAACAAAGCTGTTCACGAAACGAACAGTTTTGCGGGGA
>CANGYO010000003.1 GCA_947458095.1 Vampirovibrionales bacterium
CGATTTCACGCAAGCCTTCACGCATTTCCGCTTCTTTGTCACGCAATTCAGTGGCTTTGTCAAACTCTTGAGCCCGAATGGCTTCTTCTTTTTGACGCACCAAGGCTTTAATTTCACGCTCCAATTTCTTGCCATCTTCAGGCAAGGCACTGTTATTCAAACGCACACGAGAAGCGGCTTCATCGATGAGATCAATGGCTTTGTCAGGCAAGAAGCGGTCGGAAATATAGCGATCCGACAGCGTAACCGAAGCTTCAATGGCTTCATCACTAATGGTAAGCTTGTGATGCTCTTCATACTTTTCACGCAAACCACGAATGATTTCAACGGCTTCAGAAAGCGTAGGTTGATCCACAAAAACAGGCTGAAAACGACGTTCTAAAGCAGCGTCTTTTTCAATGTGCTTGCGATATTCTGAAATCGTGGTGGCACCAATGACTTGCAATTCCCCACGGCTCAAGGACGGCTTGAGGATGTTGGCGGCATCAATCGCTCCTTCCGCAGCGCCAGCTCCGATGAGGGTGTGCATTTCATCAATCACCAAAATAATGTTGTTGGCTTGGCGGATTTCATCCATAACTTTTTTGAGACGTTCTTCAAACTCGCCACGATACTTGGTACCCGCGACTAATAAGCCCATATCCAACTGAATAATTTTTTTGTCTCGCAACATTTCAGGCACGTCGCTATTGACGATGCGTTGAGCCAGTCCTTCGGCTAAAGCGGTTTTACCCACACCAGGTTCACCAATAAGCACAGGGTTGTTTTTGGTACGGCGACCCAAGATCTGCACCATACGCTCGATTTCAACTTCACGCCCAATCACAGGATCCAACCGCAATTCTTCCGCGGCAAGCGTCAAGTTTTGCGAGAATTCGTCTAGGGTAGGCGTTTTGGTTTTGCCACCGCTGGAACCGCCTGAGCTGGAGGATGATCCTGAACCACCGCCACTGCCTGAAGAGGCACTGCCACGGGTTTCACCTAACATACGAATCAAGTTGCCACGCAACTTGGTCAAATCCACGCCTAAGCTTTCAAGCACTTTGGCTGCGACGCCTTCGCCTTCACGAATCAAGCCCAACAAGAGATGTTCTGTTCCAATATAATTATGCCCTAGTTGACGAGCTTCATCCCAAGAAAGTTCCAAAACACGCTTGGCACGAGGCGTAAAGGGGATTTCAACGGCGACAAAACCGCTTCCACGCCCAATGATTTTTTCGACTTCGGCTCGTGCTTCTTTGAGGTTGATGCCCATGCCTTTAAGGGTTTTGGCGGCAATGCCTGTGCCTTCGCCAACGAGTCCCAATAAAATTTGTTCGGTTCCAACGAAGTTATGCCCCAAACGACGTGCTTCTTCTTGTGCCAACATAATGACTTTAATGGCTTTTTCAGTAAAGCGTTCAAACATCATAGCAGTGTATTCCTTCACAAACAATCGACGAGCAGATTTGTAGGCACAAGATCTCCACGCTTCTATATATGTTATTAGTTTAACGGCATTTTGAAAAAGAAACAAGTCATAAATAAAAGCTCCTCCTAAAAAAGGGGTAAGACTATCGTAACGATTGTAACTAATTTGGCGAAAGACTAGAAAAAATAACGACAAGGTGCTTTAATTTAGGCAAACACATTTATAAAAAGGATCCCCTCCCATGACCCGCCTTGACACGCAAACCAAACCTCTTTTCACCTCTGAACGCTTGGCATTCAGAGCCTTTAGCCAATCCGATTTCGATGCCTTGAAATCCCTGCACCAGCACCCCGATGTAGCGGTCAGTACCTTTACAGGCTTTAGTGATGATGTACGAGTCCTTGAAGAACTCAACGAATATATTGAAGAATACAGCCGTTTAGGGATTTCTCAACTCTATGTTAGCGAAAAAACCACGGGTCATTTTGTGGGACGCATGGGCTTACAACATCGCGTTTGGAACCCTGAACGTGAAGAACGTGACTATGAACTGCGTTTTGCCATTCATCCTGATTTTTGGAGCAAGGGTTACGCCACAGAAGGCTCTCGGGCTGTTTTGCAATACGGCTTTGAAGAACTGCGTTTGCCTAAAATCGTGATGGCTCACTTTGACGACAACACGAAGTCTGAAGTGATTGCTCAAAAGCTGGGCTTTAAACGTACCTGCGATTTCACCGTCAAAGGGCGTGTCATTATTGGCTACGAGCAGTTGAATCCACTTGTTTAAAACACTATATTAGAAAAGTTCCCCTTCTTTCTGTAAGAAGGGGAACTAAAGAAATTTAGGTGCCTAACTAGATTTTAAAATCTAACGGAGGCGTTTTCTGTTCTTTGGTCAGTGATTTCGGATCCATAAAGTCCCAGTTTGCATTAGAGCCTGAAGGCATACGAAATTGTCCTTGAGGAGGTGGGGGTGGCTGTAAAACACCTGATTCAAGAGCCGTGCTAAATTCAGCTTTTGAAATCTCGCCATCATCCCCAGCAATTTTATCAAACTTGGCCTTTAAATCTTGAAGGGGTTTGGCATGAGGACTTGAAGCATCCAGCTTGCTTAAAAAGTTGTCAAAATCAGCTTTTTTGATATTGCTGGAACCGTCGCCTCCTGTGGAAATAGAAAGCTTGGAAAATAAATCATCGGGGCTAGGAGGGGTAAAAGAGTTTTTATTTCCCATTCTTTGCAAAGGATTAAATGACGAATGCCCTACGGAATTAATAGACATAGTACGACTTCCTTCCTTAAGGTTGGCTAAAGAGACATAGCATATAAATTAAGGAGTGCTTTTGACACGCCTTAACTTAATAATGACAAAAGTATAGTAGGCTTAACTCCTTCATGAGATGTATTTTTGACCCTGTTACGATACTTGTATCTTCCACATATTTATGTTAAAAATAAAGTTGATTTAGTCTAATTGATAAGGTGGTTGATTCGTGCCTGTTTCTAAAGAACGTCTTTCTGCGATAATTGACGAGTTTTCATCTAAGACGCACGCCGTCTTGGGGGACATGGTCATTGATGAAATGGTCTATGGTCATGTGGATCGCTTGAGCCGTGAAGCCCCTGTGATTATTCTGCGTCACCATAAAACCGATGTCGTCATGGGTGGCGGAGCCAATGCCGTCCATAATGTCGCTGCTTACGGTGCCACAACCCACGCCCTAGGCGTTTGGGGAGACGATTACTACGCCCCCCAACTCAAAACTGTGATGCAAAACGCAGGCATTCACACCGAAGGCATGGTCACGGATGCCAGCCGTCCCACCACGACGAAAACCCGTCTTTCGGGCATGGTGAACTTTTCCGTGACGCAACAAATGTTGCGTTTAGACCGAGAGTCTCGTGAGGCGTTGTCGGATTCCTTGAATCAGCAACTCAAAAACCAGTTAGAGGCTTTATTACCTCAAGTGAATGGTGTTTTACTGTCGGATTACGACTTGGGCGTGGTGAATCCTTGTACGGTCGCCTATGTGCTAGACAAAGCAAAGCTCTTGGGAATCCCTGTGGCGGTGGACAGTCAAGGCGATTTGAGTCAGTTTAAAGGGGCCAGCATTCTAACGCCCAATCAGCCTGAAGCTGAAAAAAATGTGGGCTTCCCTCTCGATTCTAAAGATGCCATTAAAAAAGCAGGCAAGCTCCTGCTGGAAAAGGCGGACGCTCAACATGTCTTGATTACCTTGGGGCAAGACGGCATGGCGTTATTCGACGCCGAAAACGCCTGCGTGTCATTTATTCCTGCCTTCAACAAGCAAGACGTCTTTGATGTGACAGGGGCAGGAGATACCGTCGTGGCGACGTGGTTGGTGGCATACGCCAGTGGGGCATCGGCTTTGGAAGCCGCGGTGTTGGGTAATTTAGCCGCAAGTTTGGTGGTGCGGATTTTTGGTTCAGCGGTGACCTCTCAAAGCGAACTGCTCAAAAGCCTGCAACACTTGGATGACTCTTTACTTCTCTCTATTACAACTGAAACTCTATAAGGAAAATAATTATGATCAACATAAGAAAGATGCCGACTACATATAAAGAACAAATTCAAAAAATTAATGAACTTCGTCCTGTCATAAACGCCATTAAAGAAACAGAAGCAATTCGTCAAAAATGGCTAAAGGATCTTTATCCACAGGAACAAAATCAAAGCTCTAAAAAAGTAGATTATCGTGCTTTAGCCCTACCTTATTTATCTAAAGAATTGAACGATATAGTACAACAACAACTATCTTAAAAGGAAAACCCCTATGCCCCTACTCGATACACACGGTCGCTTGTTTGGAAAGTTTAACGTCCTTGATGCAGGACTCGTCTTGCTCCTCGCCGTCGGAGGCTTAGGCGTCTTCTTGGTGCAAAGCAACTTGCACGCCACGTCCCAAGCGATGGTCGAAGGCGAAACGGATATTGATGTTCGCATCATGTTCACCCTGCGTAGTGAAGATGCTCAACTGCTCAAAGCGGGCGAAAAAACGAACATCACCATTCGCAACCAGCCTCGTGGCGAAGTGAAAATCTTGGATGTCCAAAAAGCCCCCGTGCAAGTGATGCTCGCCGTCAATGGCAAGCCCACCGCTGTTACCGATACCACTGAAAAAGACGTAAATAGCTACTGGGTTACGCTTCGGGATCACGCCACGATCACGAAAGAAGGCTATGTCGCTGAAGGCGTGAAAGTCAAGGTCGGCGTGCCTGTGGACTTAGAAGGCTTCAAATATTTTGTGCATGGTGGCATTGTGGATGTCCGCCCTGTTGCGGATGCCGTTGGAAAAGCCTAATGACAGATTCTATCCAAACAAGCTATCCTCCTTTTTTAGGGGAATCTAAACTCTTTCAAACAGGCGTGCAGGGGCAAGTTAGTTTGCATCAGTGGCTTGTTTCAGGCTGGGAAACATCGATTTTGGGACGTTTGTGCATCCAAACCTTGGCTCGCAACGTGCAAAATGCCGACACGAATCACGCCTCGTTGTGGCTAGGCATCTTACCTGCGATTGGCATTTTAGGCATTTTAATCGGCGTGACCTTCTTAGGCACGGGCGTTTTGGGTGGACTCGTGCTTGCCTTGGGCGGATTCATCTTGGTTGCCAGCGTGGTGAGCGGTCGTAACGCATGGGTCAAGCATCCCCATCTCTTGGATGCCTTAATCATCTTATTTTTTCTCACTTATGCCGTTTCTGCCTGCTTTTCAAGCCTTCAACCGCAGGCTTTTATCGGCTTTATTAAGCAGTCTATTTTCCTCGTGGCGTATTTGAGTTTTCGCTCCACATGGCATCACGCCCCCTCCCTCTTACGTTGGGGATTCCCCCTGCTCCTGCTTTTAGGAGGCATCCAAGCGGTGATCGGCTGGTTGCAAGTGCATGGTTACGCTGGTGAACTCGCGGGCTGGACGGATGCCAACACGCCCGAAGAACTCAAGTTGAATCGTGTGTACGGCACGCTCAAGCCCTACAATCCCAACTTGCTGGCTGCTTTTTTCGTCGCCAGTAGCGGTGCGGGCTTGTGGACGCTTTTACAAGTCGCCACAAAACCCTTTCGCTTTGTCTTTCCGTGGCTTTTGGTAATTTTAGGCTTGACTGCGTTGGTCTTGTATGGCGTGGTGATGACGGGTTGTCGTGGGGCGTATCTCGGGGTTTTTGTGTCGATGTTGGCTCTTTTTATGTTGAGTTTTCCATTGCTGAAAACCGACACCACCTTAAAAGAAGTGAAATGGCTCGCTTCGGCGTGGATGGCTTCATCGGTTTTGGCAATTGGGGCTGTTGCGGTGGTTTTATTCAGCAGTGAAAAGCTCATGCACCGCGTCACCAGCATTTTCGCCTTTCGTGGGGATTCTTCTATTTCGTATCGCATGAACGTGTATATCAGTGCATGGCGTATGTTTTGCGACAATTGGATCTTTGGCATTGGGCCTTCTAACACGGTTTTTAAAAAAGTCTATGGCTATTACATGACCCCTGGTTTCAACGCCTTAGGGGCGTATTCGGTGCCGTTAGAAATCCTCGTCGAGCAAGGGATCTTAGGCTTTGGCGTCTTTTTGGGCATCGTGGGGAGCGTGTTTCAACAAATGGTGCAACATCTATTTGATGAGAGGAAGGCGTTGGCTCCAAAATTGAGCGTTTTGAGTCTTGCGGTAGGGTTGTTGGCGTTTATGGGGCATGGCTTTTTTGACACCGTTTTGTACCGTCCGCCGATTATGTTGCCCTTTTTGTTTATGCTCAGTGCTTTGGTCAATTTTGTGTCGTCTGATGTTGATACCAATTCTTAGATTAAATAGCGTCTGGCGTCTTCGTTGTCGCTACGATTCTCGATGTGCTTATGTACGTTTGTGTACACCTCACACATCTGCGAGTCTAGGCTCCTAGAATCCGCCTAGTCGCTTTTCAATCTAAGAAATGGTATGAATAGGTTATGGCATAGCTTTCTATACAAATAAGCCCTTGTAATTTGACGATGTTTTGCTTAGAATAAGTAAAGTTCACGGATAAACTCGTGAGTCTTCTTTAATCTAAAAAGGATTCCCTATTATGAAAGCTGGTATTCACCCTGATTATCAACAAGTTGAAGTGGTTTGCGTTTGTGGCAATAGCTTCTTGGTTGGTTCAACATCCAAAGTCATTCGTGTGGAAATTTGTTCCGCCTGTCACCCTATTTATAGCGGAGACGGTTCTCGTATTGTGGACACGGAAGGTCGTGTGGAACGTTTCAAACGTCGTTATACCAAAGCCAACGGTTAAAAACGTATTGCGTGAAAAAGGGAATGGCGTCATGCTGTTCCCTTACTCTATTTTCTGTATTTTTTAGGAATGAAAGTGCTTCTTTATGGATATTAAATTTGTTCGTCAGTTGGAAACCATTGAATCCACTTACGCACAATTAGGCGATGAGTTGATGGATCCTGCGGTGTTGACCTCGCCGTCTAAAATGAAGGACTTGGGCAAAAAGCGTGCCAGTCTTCAAGAAACCATTGATGCCTTTGAAGCGTGGAAGGCACTCACCGCAAGCATTAGCGATTGCCAAGTTTGCTTGAAAGAAGAAAAAGATCAGGAAATGCGGGATTTTTTGAGCGAAGAACTCGCTGAAAACAAAGCCAAGCTTGAGATTTTAGAAGCCGCTATTGAAGTCTTATTACTGCCGAAAGATCCCAATGACACCAAAGACATTGTGCTTGAAATTCGTGGCAGTGCAGGAGGCGATGAAGCCAACATTTTCGCAGGCGATTTAATGCGGATGTATCTGCGGTTTGCCACTCGCAAGGGCTGGAAAACCGAAATCGTCACCATTAACGAATCGGATCAAGGCGGTGTTTCCGAAGTCATTATGAACGTCAGCGGAGACAACGTTTACGGTCAGTTAAAGTACGAATCAGGGGTGCATCGGGTGCAACGGGTGCCGACGACTGAATCGCAAGGGCGTGTGCATACATCCACCGCTACAGTTGCCGTTATGCCTGAAGTGGATGATGTTTCCATTACCGTAAACCAAGCCGATATTGAGATTCAAACCATTCGATCTGGCGGAGCAGGTGGGCAGAACGTCAACAAGGTGGAAACGGCGGTTCGTTTGTTTCACAAGCCTTCAGGCATTCAAATCCACTGTACCGCAGAACGTAGCCAGCATCAAAACCGAGAAGTGGCGATGCAACTATTAAAGTCTAAATTGTACGATTTAGAGCTTCAAAAACAAAATAAAGAATTGAGCGATTTGCGTCGTTCGCAAGTCGGTTCAGGCGATCGTTCGGAACGCATTCGCACTTACAATTTCCCGCAGGACAGACTGACCGAGCATCGTATTGGACAGAACTTTCCGTTGACGCCTGCGATCGGTGAAGGCGAGCTAGAAGACGTGATTTCATCGCTGATGATTGCGGATCAAAAAGCCAAAATGGAAAAGCTTTCGCAATTTGGTGATGCTTAACGGTGTTGGGGGCCTTCTCTGTGCCTTCCATAGGAAGCTCTGCAAAAGTCTGAAAATGGCTAAAAGTAGATCCCAAAAGGATACCCCCATGGCACGCAAACGCCTTTTCTTGCCAGACAATTCCACCCCGTGGACGTTTGAGAGCCTACACAGCCTTGATGATGCGGATACCCTGCATCATCTCTTGACGGTGCAACGGCTCAAACCCACCGATACACTGGCTTGCGTCGATACTCAAAACCAGCAGGTTTTTCATGCCGAAATTGAAGTGATTCACAAAAAAAGCATTGTCTTAAAAAACGTGCAAACGGTTGAGGTGCCTGATACAACGCCTGCCTTAAAGGTGACTTTATACGCCAGCTTGCTGAAAGAACAGGCGTGGGATGTCTTGCTTCAAAAGGCTTGCGAATTGGGTGTTTACGCTATTCAGCCACTATTGAGCGAGTTCACCGTCATCAAGGGGGGGCATGGCTCGAATAAGCAAGAGCGTTGGCAACGCATCGTGAAAGATGCGGCACTTCAATGCGAAAGCCTTTACATTCCGCACGTTTACGCACCGCTTGCTTTTCAAGATGCCCTAGAGCAAAGCCCGTCCACAAGCTTTGCCTTGGTGGAACGTCACGACGAAGCGGTGAAACCCTTAAGCCAAGCCGTGCAAGGGATGAATCCCCATTTGCAAGCAGGCTTGTGGGTCGGTGCCGAAGGGGGTTGGTCGCCTGCTGAAAAACAGGCGTTGACGACTCATCCGCAAATAAAACCGTGCCACTTAGGCAACCGCATCTTGCGAGCCGAAACCGCCAGCCTCGTAGGATTGACACTCTTATTACACGGAGGCTTCCATGAATCCGACTAATGTTTTCACCCCCCTTCTAAGCGATGCTCGTATTGTGGCGTTGAATGACGTGCTACAATCCTTCACTGGAGCAGAAGCCTACCTCGTGGGCGGTGCGGTGCGTGATGCTTTATTAAAAAAGCCGTTGCCTCTTGAAGATATGGATGTCAGCGTACTGGGAGCGTCCGCCAAAGCGGTGGCTCACGCCGTGCAGGAAGGGGTTCCGCATACACGGCTGGTGGTGCTGGATGAGTCTTGGGGGATTTATCGGGTGGTCTTTTTGCATGAAGACAAGCAAAGTCCGCCGCTATTTTTGGATGTCGTGCAGGTGCAAGGCGATGATATTAAAGCGGATTTGGCTCGTCGGGATTTGACGGTGAACGCCCTTGCGTTGCATACGCAAAGTGGTGAATTGCTCGATTTATACGAAGGTCAAGCCGATTTAGACGCTGGTATTATTCGAGCCCTAAGCCTTGAAAACCTCAAGGACGATCCCTTGCGGATTCTGCGGATTTTTCGCTTTCATGCGAGCTTAAACACGGTTCAAACCCCTAGCACGATTGAAACTACGACCTTAAACTGGGCAAAAGATTGCCTGCCTTACTTACATAGCGTCGCCAAAGAACGCATGGCAGTCGAGTGGTTTAAATTACTTTCGGCGGAACGAGCCTTTCCCACGATCCAAATCATGGCGGATGCGGGTATTTTAGAAGCCTTATTCCCACCGCTAAAAGCCTTGAAAATGGTGAGTCCTAACACGCATCATCATTTGCCGTTGTGGGAACATAGCCTAGAGCTGGTGAATCAAGCCGAAACCATTTATCCGCAACTCGACGCCCAAACGCAAGAGGCTTTGACGCACCCCAGCAGTCATGGAGCTACGGAATACGGCTTGGTGAAAATGGCGTGCTTGTTTCACGATATTGCCAAACCGCATACATGGCAGGTAGAAGCCAACTTTCGGCATCGATTCTTGGGGCATGAAAAAAAGGGCGTTGACGTGCTAAGTCCTTTGTTGAGTGAATGGAAACTGAGCCAAGCGGTGAAGCATCGGGTGAGTCGCTTGGTGGAATGGCATTTGTATCCGTGTACGTTTGACGAGCAAAGCAGTGAAAAAAGCAGGCTCCGCTTTTTTAGGCGTATCGCAGAAGACACGCCGTTTCTCATTGTGCTGGCTTTGGCGGATACCTTAAGCACACGAGGTCACGCCTTTACGCCTGACGCCCTTGCCACCGCCCAAGCCGACTTGCTGGATGTGTTGCATCGCTATTGGCAGGGGAAGTCTCAACGCCAAGCCCCGCCATTGTTGGACGGTGAAAGCATCATGCAGGCGTTGGGGATTCCCCCGAGTCCGAAAGTCGGTCAGATATTCGGACAACTGAAAGACGCCCAAGCCTTGGGACGCATCCATACGAGGGAAGAGGCTCTAGATTTTATTCGTCAATTGCAATAAGGTCGGCACCAGCAACGCCCCTGCCTGCGATTTGGTCACCACCGTGTAAGGATGCGACGGTACATCATCCGCCCCACTCACGATAATGACTCGTTCGGCTGGCAAACCTTGAGCCACCCAAGCATTCACCAACGCCAAGCCGTCATCGCCATTCGCCAGTTGCCAATCCATTAACACCACATCCGCCCACTGGGGAGCCGTCTGCTTGGCACTAAGGGTTAACCAATCTTGCGTTTTTTCAGCACAATCGGCACGCTGAATATGAACGTCGGGGAATGCCATGCCGACTAAAAGCGAAAAGGCGTCTTGCCATTTGGCTTCATCTTCCACGATCCACACGGTGGGGGTTGTCGGGGTAGATTTTTTAGGGGAACGTGTCCGTCGGTTACTGCGAAGGCTTGTATTTTTAAGGGGTATCATCGTGTTAACTCTAATCCTTGTGCTAGGTTCAACGTAGTGGCAACTAACCTTGAGGTGTACATTAAGTATACGATAACAAAAGGGCGTCCCAAAAGCATCCCCTATATGGTTGAAAATTGTCTTCTGTAGAAAGATCTGCAAAAGGGGAAATCGTCATCCTGAGTGAAACGAAGGATCTCCCTAGCCCTTGCGGTTTTCATTTTGGGAGATGTTTCGCTGTGCTCAACATGACGGTGTGTGTTTTTAAACTTCCGTTAATAGAGGTGCGACTTGAATCGTTCTACGATGTTGACGCTGGTACTTACGCAACCACGACACCACAACACGAGCCACTTTATAAGGATTATGACGCAAGGTCTTATTCCCTGCGGTAATTTCCGCCACAATGGGACGCAACAACACTTCCGTACCACGAATACGCAACAGTTCCGCATCCAAAATCACAGGAGGCGATTCATAGCGTTCATAACGAGCCACCAAATGTTCAGGCAAGGCAGAAGAAGCCACCACCATGTCAAACTGAAAGAGATGATCCGCATGGGCTTCAATGGCTTCGACATGTTGACTTAGGCTCATGTCATCCGTTTCGCCGGGTTGGGTCACGATGTTGGCGACGTAGATTTTAGGGGCATGCGTGTTGGCTTGCATCGCTTCACGGATTTCTTTCAACAACAAATTGGGAATCACGCTAGTAAATAAGCTACCCGGTCCTAAAATGATAAGATCCGCCTGTAAAATAGCTTCAATGGCTTCATCGGTGGGTTTTGCATTAAACGGTTCGCAGAACAAACGCTTAATCTTCCCCTTGGCTTCAGGAATTTGAGATTCCCCACGAACCAAGGAACCATCTTCCATTTCAGCGATTAAGGTAATCGGCTCAAGCGTAGAAGGTAAGACTCTACCTCGAATATTCAAGACGTTTGAAGACGTGCGAATCGCTGAAAGCATGTCGCCTGTAACAGCAGACATCGCCGTTAAAAAGAGGTTGCCAAAGCTATGCCCCCCCAAGCCTCCACCGCTTTTAAAACGGTATTGAAATAAAGAGGTCATCAATTCTTCTTCACTGGCGAGTGCTGCGATGCAGTTGCGAATATCACCAGGGGGGATGATGCCGTGATCTTCACGTAGAATCCCACTACTTCCGCCGTCGTCGCCCACTGTGACAATGGCGGTGATGTTATTGGTGTAGGTTTTGAGTCCTCGCAGCAGCGTGGAAAGCCCTGTGCCTCCCCCAATGGCAACAATTTTTGGGCCTCTGGCGAGTTTGTGGTTTTTATAGAGGTCATCCATAAATTTGGTCACCCAGCCGTTTTCGCCCATCACGGTGTTCATGGTTTTGCGTGTACGCAAGTAACCAAAAACCAATAAGCTCACCCCTAAGACCAAAAGAGCTGAGCCTGTCACATGAGACGGTGCAAGCGTTGCCAGCCATTTTACGATGTTTAAAATAAACGTAACGGGTTGTAGGTTGAACAGGATCGCCACACCCATTGTCAATAAAGAAAAACCTGCTACAAACATCAAGATCCACCGCTTGATTTCATAACCAGGGAGCATCCATGTCAACGTTTTTAGAAAAGAACGGGATTTTGCCACAATGGTAAACCTTATCGTCAATGTTTAGATCAGTGCCACACTCTTATTAAACCTAAAACATAAAAAAATGTGTCCCTTTTAAGGATTTTAAGAACGTTTTGAAAGCTGTTTCCTAGTAATCTTCATAGGGGCAAGTCGGCACAATATCTTGACGATCATCATACTCTAGCAACCAGCCACTTTCCCCAGCACTGGCGACATTTAAGGGAATCGCCTGCCCGAGTTCAGCGGCAAGTGATTCGGCTAAAGTCCACGCATTCGGCATTGTGGGACTGATGTGTAGGGTCTTGAAGCGACAGGTCATTGGCGTGCCGTTTTGAGCGACCAGCTCGTTGGATTCCAACAATAAACGTCCTTGCTCTAAGGATGCGGAAGGACTCAACCATTCATGATGTTGTTTGGGGGCTTCTAAACCACTACTCAAGTAACGTTTGCCCAAAATAATTTCAGGGGCGACAATCACATTATGCGATTTTTCCAAGTCGTCTAAATAGGATCCGTAAGAGCCGATTAAAGGCAACCAAATATCAAATTTCGCCACCGCATTGGCAACCGCCGCAGCGACTTCTGCATCCTTTGCCATGGCTTGGTACAAGGCTCCATGGGGGCGGATATGTTCAATCTTGAGTGCTTCAGGCTTTAAAACTGCCGACAACGCCCCCAATTGAACGAGGATCCACTGTTCGAGTTGTTCAGAACTCAAGGGCAGTTGCTCATAGCCCATCGAAACAGGGTCAGGGTAAGCGATATGTGCGCCTAAAGCACAGCCAAAGGCTTTCGCTTTAACCGCTTGTTCTAAGACTTTGTCAGGCAAACCGTCATGCACAAAGCAAGGTAGGTTCACGCTCGAAACGAAAGAAAGCAAAGCTTCCGCTTCTTCTGTTTCCCAAAAGGCAAGGTCACGGGTTTGGGCAATGTCGGTGTTGAGATCCACAAAACGCTTAATTTGTGTATTTTTTTTGAGAAGCTTGCCTCGTTTTTCAAGTTCAGCTTGTGAAACTGTAAAGCTTTTGGTCACCATGGGCTTATTTCCTTCAATAATCTTATGCGTGATTCTACTATAACATAAATGCGTGTAAACTGGAAGAAGAAGGCTTTTTATGCTTTAATTAACAGAATACCTTGACAAGAAGGATTAACTCACCATGATCAGCCCAAATGCCTTAGAACAACTTGCACCTCCCTTGCTTGATGAAGCCAATAACCCTTGGCTTTTAGCACTCACGCAGATGGGGCAAGGCGTCATGCTCTGTGATGCGTCGCTAGAGATTCTATGGCTCAACGACACGCTCAAGCAAAAAATGGGTTTAGACAAACTCAATATGGTGGGTGAATCCCTCGCTTGTTTTACCAAAACCCCGTTGCAAGGGGCTGAACAACTTCAAGAAGCCAGTCAAAAAGCCTTAGAAACTGGCGAAATCCAAACATTGAGTCTTTCGTTTAAACCTGTTTCACAATTGCGTTCTTACTTTGAAATTAAAATTGTAAAATGTAATACCACCGTAAAAGGCACACCGAATGTCTTAGCCCTTGTCTTTGAAGACAAAACAAAAGTCGTTTTAAATGAAAAAATGCGTAAGGATTTTGTGGCTAACGTCAGCCATGAGCTTCGCACGCCTCTTTCTGTGGTTAAAGGCTATGCCGAAACGCTTCTTTCAGGTGCCATTCACGACACGGAACTCGCCATAGACTTTATCAAAATCATGGAACAACACGCCAATCGACTCACCAATATGGTCGAAGAACTGCTTGATTTGTCTCGCTTTGAAGCGGACAATTTCACCCTGCCCATGGAAGCGGTTGTTTTAGATCATGCCATTGAACGGGTGATTGCCTTAAGCCAGTCACGAGCATCCAGCAAAGGCATTCACATTCAGGTGGAAGATGCCGTTAAACGCTTACCGAAGGTCTTGGCTCATATTTCAAGCATGGAACAGGTTTTTGCCAATCTCATTGAAAATGCGATTAAGTATAGTCCCAATCAAAGTAATGTGACGCTTTCGGTTGAAGATACAGGACAATGGTTGGTGTTTTGCATGCAGGATGAAGGCATTGGCATTGAAGCAAAGTTCATTCCTCGTTTATTTGAGCGTTTTTACAGGGTAGATAAAACCCGTTCCAAGCATTTGTCAGGCACAGGCTTGGGGCTTTCTATTGTGAAACATATTATGCAAGCCCATGAAGGGGATATTTGGGTGGAAAGTGAAGCGGGCAAGGGAAGTCGCTTTTACTTTAAACTCAAGCGTATTCAAGCTTAAATGGTATTAGAAGGGTTTTTCGTCAACACCACAAACCCTTCTAAAAATGTCATCACTTCACCCACCTTACCAGGTGGAGGCGTTGGTTGAAATAAGCCCGTACCAACTTGACGTGATCTAAATTGCTTGTCAGGATCCACCACCTTAAAGGCTCGTTTTTCTTCAGGCACGGAACGTAAATCTAATCGATAACGGGGCGTGCGTGATTGAAAGGCATCTACCGTGTCTAAGGGGTCCATTAGCTCCACATAATAATGCCCTTTCACTTCAGGAGATTCATACACAGCGGTGACCAACACATAATGCCCCCCCTTTCGCAAAAAGCGTTTTTGTTTGGTTTCTTCCACATACCAACCCAAGTGAGCCATCACAAGTCCGCCTGAATTAAGGGCAGTGAGGATGTCGGCATTAAGGCTTGCCCACTGGGCTTGGTGTTTACGGTTATGGTAATAGTGAGCAGGCACTTTATGGATGCCTTGGTACCAAACAGCAGTCCATTCTTGAGCAAGGGCGTCTTGCGTATTTAAGTAATCCAACGCCTCTAAAACTTGGAGCATGGAGGTACCTGAACGAGGACTCGTGTCCAAATGCCTGGCAAAGGTTTCGACGTAAGTCACGGGGGTACCTGTCACCAATTCAGGAAACAGGGGTGAAAAAAACATCGCCAGCACCGCTGGTCCACAATAGACTTTGGGGTGTGCGGTGTCATGCTGGCTAATAAAGCGATACGCATTGGGGGTGCGAGCAATAAGCTTAAGCGACGGATTAAAAGCAGGTGAACTAGCGTTTGGCATAGGTTTTTTAACCCCTTTCGTAGTGGCGGAAGAAGGGCGTATTCCATAAATAAAGAAGGTGGAAATGATTAAAAAAAAGAAAAGCAGTCGGCTTATGTTTTTTAGCATATGTTTAGCGGGAACCATTCTTTCATCCTTTCTCGTTTGAACAGTATATCATAAAACAAGGCGTTTCCCTATTTTTAAAAAGGTGTATACTCATAGTATCCGCTATATAAACAGTTCTTAGGAGTATGTTCCCCCATGCTGATTCAGAATGATGAAATAACCCCAGTTAAAGCCCCTACGCTTCATCGCCGTGATTTTTTAAAACTGGCTGGGGCAGGATTGTCTGGCTTATTGTTGGCATCGAGCGGTCTAAGTTCGATTGCTGCTGCCTTAGAAGCCCCCAAGCAAGACGCTTCCCTTAAAACGTTACCTGAACTCGGCGTACCCAAACGCTTCCCCCTCATTGAAAATGGAATCGACGGCTTAAGTGCTAAGCAGATTCAAGCCCATCTTAAGCTTTATGAAGGCTATGTGAAAAAATACCAAAGCATTCGCCAAGAATTGCTCGCATTCAGCCCTGAACAGCTCACCAATGTGAATGCGACGTATCACCCTTTTCGGGAACTCTTGGTGGAAGAAAGCTTTGCACTCAATGGCATTTTACTGCATGAAGAATACTTTGGTGTTTTAACGCCTGAAGCTAAGCCCATGAGTGTCTATTTAAAGTCATTACTTGCCAAGCACTTTGGATCCATTGAAGGGTTTCAAGCTCAATTAGTGGCATCCGCCAAAGCCATGCGTGGCTGGGCGATTTTAGGCTACTGCCCTCGATACAAAAATTTGAGCTTTTACGGGCTAGATGCTCACCACACGTTTTCACCGATGGGGGTGCATCCTGTTTTGGTGGTGGATGTGTATGAGCATGCCTATCTCATTGATTACGGCACAGACCGTTCCGCTTACTTAAACGCCTTGTGGAAGCAGATTGACTGGACGCTTGTCGAAGCTCGTTTGTCGTCGATATAGTATCTCTTTTAAATGGTATCAACATCCGTCACAACCACAAAGACTTTTGTTCGCTCAAAACGACTTTTCAAATCTAGGGCGAGTTCCGTGGCATTTTCAGCAGGCACCACCAAAAACGTATACAACGACGTAGGGGTCAAGTATTCACTACGGTACAAACCATGGTTTGGCCCTAAGCTGTTAGATACGGTAATACTGGTGAATCCACCCAATTTTTTTTCGGCACAAAACTCGGTAATCAAATAAAGATCCACTTCATCATGCACAAAGGCAATTTTCTTATGAGTTGACATGGAACAGTTTCCTTTTCTCTCTGATTTTTAAAGACTTTAAATATAAATTTACCTAACAGTTGACGGCTTTTTTAGTGAATGAACTGCTTTAGTAAGTAAAAATACAAGGGAATGCCAAGGGTCACGTTAAAGGTAAAAGTGACCCCTAGTGCCACAGGCAATAGCAAAGACATATTGGCTTTAGGAATGGCGGTACGCATCGCGGCAGGAACCGCCACATAAGAAGCGGAAGCCACCAAGACCATCAGAATCAAGGCATCGCCAATGTGTAGATTGATCAATTTGGCAATCAACAAACCTAAGGAAGCGCCCACCAAAGGGTAAAGCAAACCAAAGGTGATGAGGAATCCGCTGGATTCTTTGAAGTCTGAAAAACGCTTGGCCGCAATAATCCCCATGTCGAGCATGTAGAAGGACAAGACGCCTTTGAAGATGTCGTCCACAAAAGGCTTGAGTTCTTCAGCCCCTGCTTTTCCGCCGAGAATACCAATCACCAAACTACCGACGAGTAAAATAATCGATCCATTGAAAAAGGCTTCATGCAACACACCCTTAATGTTAATCGGACGAGCAGGTCGTACCGCAGGAGCATCTGTGCCGGCTTCAGCAAGTGCAGCCTTACGCTGGGTTTTAGAAACTTGATAGAGTAATAAACCCGCAATAATTGCAGGCGATTCCATTAACGCCATACAAGCAACCATGTAGCCTGAAAATTCAGTGTGTTGTGTGCCTAAGAACGACACGGCAGTGGCAAAAGTGACCGCACTCACGGATCCGTAGGTGGCGGCAATCGCAGAAGCGTCATGCGTTTGCAGTTTGAGACGCAAGACTTTATATAAGGCAAAAGGCATAAGAAACGAGATTGAAATACAGACCGTCATCATCACAATCATGTGAGGATCCAAACCGCTTTTAAAGAGGGCTTCTCCCCCATGTATCCCAATATCAAAAAGCAAATACAGGGACAAAAACTTACTCACTTGCGACGGGATTTCAAGGTTTGAACGCACCAAAACAGACGTCAACCCTAAAATAAAGAACATCACAGGGGGATGCAACACATTCTGCAACAGGGATTCTAAAAACATAAAAACGACCTCTTTTAAACGGATTTATAGGCCCGATCGAAAAGAAAGGTATACGCAACACAGGATAAGTTAAAAGATAAAAATCACATCTTTGGGAGGGGGCTTTTTGTATCATACACCCATTTGAAAAAGGGACAAGTTTTTTTTAAAGGGTTCGTCTGCGAAGAGGACAAAAATCTCTTCGTACGTAGGGGCTGTCTATTCACTCGTTTAATTGGTATTACAAGACCCGCAAAACACAATCCACCGCCTGCGTCGAAGCCAATGAGCGAATGGCAGACAAGGCTTCTTGCACCGAAGATTCTTGGGCGATGTGCGTGACGACCATTAAGCTCGTGTGCGGATTGTTCTGCGGATTCGGCAACTGCAAAAAGGACTCCAAACTCACGCCAGCATTGCCAAAGGCTGTTCCCAAAGCCGCTAAAACCCCAGGTTCGTCGGCGGTGGTCATACGAATATAATAACGATTCGTGGTTTCGCCAATGGGCTGTAACACCGCAGGCTCTTTCAAGTCTAAGACCATACCCACCGCCGTTTTCGCATTGCCTGCCTCTAAATCCGCCACAATCGCCAAAACATCACCCATGACCGAACTGGCGGTGGGCAGCTCACCTGCTCCCTTGCCTGAAAACATGGCATCGCCGACGGCATCGCCACGCACCCAAATGGCGTTATACTCGTTATGCACGCTTGAAAGCGGATGCTCATTCGGCACCAACATCGGATGCACACGCACATCGGGGCGTTCATTCTTCAAGCGAGCCAACGCCACCAAGCGAATCGTGTAGCCAAACTGCTTGGCATAATCCACCTCTCGTGGGGTAATCGGCGTGATGCCTTCCACCGTCATATCTTTGACATTGACCCAATGCCCTGTGGCAAGCCCTGCCAAAATCGCAATTTTATAGGCGGCATCAAAACCTTCGACATCACTGCTGGGGTCGGCTTCGGCGTATCCGAGGGCTTTGGCTTTATCCAATGCATCCTCATACGTCCAGCCGTCTTGCATCATACGAGTCAAAATATAGTTGGTCGTGCCGTTTAAAATGCCGGCGATTTCTTCAATTTGATTCGACGCCAAACCCATTTTCAAAGGCGTGACAATCGGCACACCTCCTGCCACGGCAGCTTCAAACAATAGACTGACGTCATGCTTTTTCGCTAAGGCAAAGAGTTCGGTTCCATGTTGAGCAATGAGGGCTTTGTTGGCGGTGACCACATGCTTGCCTGCTTGAATCGCTGCTTCGAGCAACTCTTTAGTGCCTTCGACACCCCCAGCGACTTCAATCAAAATATCGATGTCAGGATGCACCGCCACCGCATGAGCATCCAGCGTTAAGAGTGATGTATCCAAATCGTCGATGCCACGCTCTTTTTCAAGATTCTGCACCGCAACAGCGACGACTTCAAGCTGAGGCAAGCGTTGAATCAGCTTATACGTGCCTTGCCCGACCGTGCCTAAGCCGATCATACCGATTTTAAGGGGTGTTTTTTGGGAGGGATTCATGGGGAAGCGTCCTATACAATTAAAAAAGCAGTGGGTTAAACAGCGGATGTTTTGGGAACCGTGGTAATCACCATTGCCCGAAGCAGTGCTTGATTAGACTCTATTTTATCACAAATGGTGTGATTGGCATCCTTCCGTTCTTCGGCGTTTTGGAATGCCGTTTCTAAAAGCCTTAAACACGCATTCAAGGTGGTGCCTGTGGTCATAAAATCGTCGACGACAATGAGATAAGGGTGCTTTTTTTGATGCCTTAAACGCTCAAGAAACGCAGGGTTGAGCGTGAATCGCTTTTGCATGAGCCGTTGTCGTTCAGCGATGCTTTGACTGTGGTGCAAAGATTTCACGCCGTCTTCTGTCTGATTAAACGCAATGGCATCAGAAAAATAATGCCAGTTTTGCGTTTTAGCGAGTGGGGCTAAAAACGGAGCAAAGATATTGGCTTTACCTGCTTGAAACGGCGGATGCACCAGCCATACAGGACGATCCTTATTCACAAAATCCATGTGAAAAACCGCTTGCTTGAAAGCAGTTTCGATCAAAAATAAATGCCCGTAACGCTTGTAAAACTTGACGCCATACCAAATCCGCTGAATGCGACGGTTCCATGTAAACAGTCGCCAAATCGGGATGCCTCCTTCCGTGGGGTTGAGTTGTTCAGGCTTAAACTGAAGGGTTTCAGCACAAGGCAGGCAGATGGCATAGTCATCTTGCAGCACTTTACACTTGGGGCAGTGTGCCTTGCCAAATAAGACGTGTAGTTCTTGAAAGAAATGGATAAAGGCACGGAACGTATTTTTCACAGAAAACCTCTAATCAAGACAACAATAAGCTTGCAAGGCTAATG
The DNA here is from genome assembly GCA_947458095.1 of Vampirovibrionales bacterium. Taxonomy (GTDB): domain Bacteria; phylum Cyanobacteriota; class Vampirovibrionia; order Vampirovibrionales; family JAJTHC01; genus JAJTHC01. The sequence goes on from CANGYO010000003.1 coordinate 19,965, forward strand.
GGTGTGACATCCTTACACTTGAAAGTGTAGCAAAGATTCCAAGTCAAGCAAAGGCGTAAAAGAAGGATTATACTCATTATATAAGCAAATGCTTGAAAACCTCTTTTTCTTTTGAAGAGCTTAGAACCAACATTCTTTTTCTTTTACCTATTTCGTCACTCGCCTTGACGTCTTTGACGTCAAACAATAGGGATGCGTTCTGTTGTACAACGCATCCCTGTTGACGGCGGGCTTTTAGAGTTTTCCGTACAGAGTCTATACTTTGTCACTACGATTATTTTGTTCTGTTATGTAGGTCTGTCTACACGCCTTCACAAAATAATCTAGGCTCCTCGTCTAGCCACCTGTACAGAAAAACTAAAGATGCCTATAGAAGACTAAGCTTCTACAGAATGCCCTTTAAACTTGGTCGCTAAGGCTTCTGCTAAGCTCGTAGGCATGGGTTCGTAGTTGGCAAACTCCATGCTGAAGGTACCGCGTCCTTGCGTTTTTGAGCGTAAATCCGTGGCATAACCAAACATTTCACCCAAAGGCACCGTCGCACGAATAACCGTACTGCCTGTTCCTGCAATGGAATCCATACCTTCCATGCGTCCACGACGGCTGGAAAGATCACCGATGACATCACCCATGAAGTCATCAGGCACTTCAACTTCCACTTTCATGGTGGGTTCAAGCAATTGAGGACCCGCTTTAGGCACACCCGCTTTCAACGCCATGGAACCAGCAATTTTAAACGCCATTTCGCTAGAGTCCACATCGTGGTAGCTACCATCGTAGATCGTCGCTTGAACGTCGATCATTTCAAACCCAGCGATGACGCCTCCCTTAAGGGCTTCTTCAACCCCTTTGGAAACAGGCCCGATAAACTCTTTCGGTACCACACCACCGACAATTTTGTTGACGAAGACATAACCCGTGCCACGCTCAAGCGGTTCTAAACGCAACCAAACATGACCGAATTGACCACGTCCACCTGACTGGCGAACAAACTTGCCTTCGACTTCCACCATTTTGGTAATGGTTTCACGGTACGCCACCTGAGGCTTACCAACGCTAGCGTTGACTTTGAATTCACGCAATAAACGATCAACGATAATTTCAAGGTGAAGTTCACCCATCCCTGCAATAACGGTTTGAGAGGATTCTTCATCCACACGCACACGGAAGGTGGGATCTTCTTCCGCCAATTTAATCAAGCTCATGGAAAGTTTGTCTTGATCCGCTTTGGAGTTTGGCTCAATGGCGACTTCAATCACAGGTTCTGGAATGAAAATCGATTCCAAAATAACTTCTTTGCCTTCAGCCGTAAGCGTATCCCCTGTGGTGGTATTTTTGAAGCCCACACAAGCGAAAATATCGCCAGCACGCACTTCGTCAATTTCAACACGAGCATCGGCGTGCATTTGCACGATACGACTCACACGCTCTTTTTTGCCCTTGGTGGCATTCATCACATAACTTCCGCCACTCATTACACCACTATAAGCACGACAGAAGGTCAAACGACCCACAAAAGGATCCGTCATAATTTTAAAGGCAAGGGCAGAAAATGGCTCATCATCACGAGAATGACGTACGATTTTCGTTTCGTGATCCATTGCCACCCCTTCAATCGGAGGAACATCATTCGGTGCTGGCAAGTAATCAATAACCGCATCCAACAACGGCTGAACGCCTTTGTTTTTAAAAGCGGTTCCGCATAAAACAGGGACGATTTTTACATCAATAACAGCTTGACGCAAGGCTTTTTTAAGTTCGGCGACGCTGATTTCTTCACCACCCAAGTAGCGATCCATCAACGCATCGTCATGCTCAACAACCGCTTCCATCAGCACTTCACGAGCAATGGTGGCATCATCTAGCATATCAGCAGGGATGGCTTCAATGCGAATGTCTTTACCAATGTCGTCATAGAAACGAATGGCGTTAAACTCAACCAAATCAACCATGCCTAAGAAGTTTTCTTCAGCACCAATCGGCAATTGAATAGGCACCGCGTTGGCTTTTAAACGATCCCGCATTTGAGCGACGACTCGTGTGAAGTTGGCTCCCGTCCGATCCATTTTGTTAACAAATGCCATACGAGGCACTTTGTAGCGATCGGCTTGACGCCACACGGTTTCAGACTGAGGCTGAACCCCACCCACTGAACAGAACACCGCACAAACGCCGTCTAAAACACGCAAGGAACGTTCCACTTCAATGGTGAAATCCACGTGACCAGGGGTGTCGATAATGTTAATTTGACAATCTTTCCAAGACGTTGTAATCGCAGCGGATGTAATGGTGATACCACGCTCACGTTCTTGTTCCATCCAGTCGGTAACGGCGTTACCGTCATGGACTTCACCAATTTTGTGTACTTTGCCTGAATAGAACAAAATACGTTCTGTTGTGGTGGTTTTACCAGCATCAATGTGAGCAGCAATACCAATGTTACGGATTTTTTCAAGGGGGGTTTTACGAGCCACGAGCGTGATTCCTCTGCAGTTTAGGGACAATGAAACATATGATAATTCTATTATACCCCAAAATAAGTAAAGTCCAACGAAATTTGATAAATTAACTAAATAGCTGTTGCCATATCCTTAAGTTTATTAAGGTGCTTTTATAATGCGGTAGCTCTGAAAAGTCTAAGGCTGGATTTATCGGCTAAAAACAACGCTATTTAATCGTTTAGATGTTATAAGAAGGGGCTTATGGAAAAGCAATGCCTCGTAGTTTTTCTAGGTTTTGTTCTTGTTTGAGCCAATCCGCTAAATCGGCAGGAATGTAAATGCGTATACGATCGCCCTTCGACTTACGCCCTGACCCTGTACGACGTCCGCCATGCTTTTTGGCAATATCCGTCTGTATCCCTGCTTCAATCAAAGGATTTAAAAACCCCTCGTGGCGAGCCTGTAACATATTCGTAATACAGACCCAATAATTAAACAACGCACTTTCAACCGTGTCGCCGTCGGAATCTTCAGGGAACATGGGGTGAGCCACCACATACGCTTCAAACTCTTCATTCCATTCAGGAGAAAGCTCGTGATGAATCAGCGTCATGGCTTCTTTGACATAAGAAATGGTTTGCTTATCATACGATTGAGCTAATTTGTCTAAAATAAAGTCTTTAGTACTCATAAAAGATTCCTTTGGGTGATTGTTCTTTCTGAAAGGGTTATTCAAGCCCTTGTTCCTTGAGTTTGATTTTGGTTTTGTGAACGTCTCGTTTTGGTATTTCACCACCGGGATGGGTAATTTTAATGGTACAGATTCTTGTGTTTGCACTGTCCACAAGCGTCCAATCAATACCTGATTTTTCTAGGATCCAACCATGTTTGCGAATCCACTTTTCATAGTCTCTTCGCTTCATGGGCGTTAGTCTCGTGCGGAAATACCTTATCAATTAAACGATGCTTTTAGTATACTTGATAATTGTCCTAAAAATCAAGACATATTGCAAAACTGATACATTAAAAAAAGGAGAAAGCCTTACTTATTCATGCGATAGCGAGAGCGTTTGACGGCGATGACATCGGGCAATTGCTTGATGTTGCGAATGAGTTTCTCCAACTCTTCCAAGTTCTTGACTTCAAGTCCTAGCTCGATATACACACTCTTTTCGCCCGTTAAGCGACGACAATTCGCCGAAAAAATGTTCACCTGCATATCCGACACTTTCGCCAGCACATCCTTAAAGACGCCCACTTGATCCATGACCTGCATTTCCAGCAAGACGTTGTGCAAGCTCTGCTGCATTTCAATGGCTCCTGTCCACGACAGGTTCATCACCCGTTGCGGATTGGCTTGAATGATGTTCATGCAATCGTCCCGATGAATCATCACGCCCCGACTGCGAGTCACAATCCCCACAATCGCATCCCCTGGGACAGGCATACAACAGCGAGCAATGTGGTATTGCAAGCCTTTTAGGGCTTGCAGGGATCCGCTAGCGTTTAGGGGATCGCTCGTGTGATCGACCTTTTGAAGCTTCGCCAGTTCTTCGGCAAAACGTTCAGTGGTGCTATTTTTGGCTTGCAAGGCTTCAGGGCTTTGCGAATTGGGTAAATCGACATAGCCGTGTTCTTTGAGATGCTCCGCTTGTTCCGCTTGAATCTGGGCATGATGATCCGACGTGGTTGAAACGATCTTGCCCTTTTTGACTCGGTTGATAATGCGAGACAGCGTGATTTCACCATAACCCAAAGCCACGTACAAATCTTCAATATTCTTATAGTTCAGTTCGTTGGCGACTTCCAGCATTTTGCCCGATTTCACCAGCGTATCCACCTTTGCACGAGTGAGATCGGCTTCCAAGAGTTGGCGTCCTTGCGTTTCGTGTTGATCCCGATAATGCTTTTTGTACCAGTGACGAATGCGGTTCTTGGCCTGTTGCGTCACCACAAAGTTCACCCAATCTAGGCGAGGCGTGGCTTTTTTATTGGTGATAATTTCAATAATATCGCCGTTTTGAAGTTCCGTGTCCAACGGCACCATTTTTTCATTGACGATCGCGCCTGCACATCGATTGCCCACTTCGCTGTGAATGCGAAAGGCGAAATCCACAGGCGTGCATCCACGAGGCAAGCTAATGACCGTGCCTTTGGGCGTAAACACAAACACTTGATCAGGGAAAAGATCGAGCTTCACATTTTCGACAAACTCAAGAGCGGTATTGGCATTGGCTTGCATTTCCACCAACTGCTTCAACCAACCGAGCTTTTCATCTTCTTTAGAACTTTGATAGGCGGTAGCCTCATCGCCAAAACGCTTATAGTGAAAGTGGGCTGCGATACCAAATTCCGCCACCTTGTGCATTTTTTCCGTGCGAATCTGCACTTCCACAGGGCGTTTATTCGGCCCGATAATCGTGGTGTGCAAAGACTGATAGAAATTGCTTTTCGGCATGGCAATGTAATCTTTAAAACGCCCCGCCACTGGCGTATATTGATGATGAATAATCCCCAAGACTTCATAGCACTGGGCTTCCGTCTGCACAATGACTCGCAAGGCGGAAATGTCAAAAATATCGTTGAGTTCTTTTTTTTGTGAACTCATTTTCTTATAAATACTGTAATAATTCTTCAAACGACTGTAGATTTTTGAATGGATATTATGTTGCAAAAGTCCCTTTTCAAGGTGTTCGGTCATTTGTTGGATGACACGCTCTCGTTCTTCTTGCGAATCGGCGAGTTGCCCTTTGATTTCGTGAAACTGTTCAGGATCCAAAAAGCTCAACGACAAATCTTCAAGCTCCGCCTTGAAGTTCCCCATCCCGATGCGATTAGCCAGCGGTGCAAAAACTTCCAGCGTTTCCGTAGCGATTTTTTCTTGCTTATGAGGCAACATATGCTCAAGCGTCCGCATATTGTGGAGCCTGTCCGCCAATTTCAGGGTCAGCACTCGAATATCTTCCGCCATGGCAAGGAACATATTGCGGAAGTTTTCCGCCTGCTCTTCTTCCTTGCTACTAAACTGATACTTGTATTTCCCCAGTTTCGTCACGCCCTGCACGATTCGGGTGACTTCAGCCCCGAACTGCTTTTCCATGTCTTCGGCGGTGGCGGTGGTGTCTTCTAGCACATCGTGCATGAGTGCGGCTTGAAGGGTTGGCACATCCACCCACATATCAGCGAGGATGAGAGCCACGCTCACGGGGTGCATGATGTAATTGTCGCCGTTTTTGCGTTTTTGCCCTTCGTGGTAGTGGCGAGCGTAGTCGAAGGTGCGTTGCACCAATGCCAAGTCATCAGGCTTGGCACCATGCTGAGCCAATTTCGCCAACAAGGCATCCATGAGGACATCTTCAATGAGCCGTCCTTCTTGTGGGGGTGTGTTAGACGCAGTCATACGCAGGGGCTTTCATCACAAAGGAGTGGCACAATCTATAGAAAGCTATGCGAAACTGTCTTTACTCCCTCCCCTTTAAGGGGAGGGTTGGGGTGGGGAGTAGGTGTCAACAAGGGTTTTGGACATCCCCCCCTCTCCCTAGCCCTCTCCTCAAGGAGAGGTAACAGGACACTTATAGAGCTTTCTATTGTACCACTCCTAGTATAGCGTATTTTTTGCTTTTTGTGGGGATTACGATTTCCCCTTGAAGAAAGCACAGGTTTACGCTAGACCAACGCTATAACTCAAACAAAACACGTCATTGCGGGTTTCTGTATTTCAGAAGGCGAAAACGGCGAAATGAAATTCGGCGTCCCTAAACGCCTAAACCCCATGATGGCAAGGACGACAACGCATTTTTCAAACTACGGTAAAAATTTTCATGTGGTCCAATCAACACCACATAAATCACACGAGCTTCTTCATTCAACTGATACCCAATTCGCCATTCTAAGCCTTTGTACCGCACATGATGCGACCTTAACATCGTCAAAGGCTGCTTGAGCCGTTCCCCCAAGCCTGTGGGATTCGTCGCCAACAGTTCCAACGCCTGCTTCAACAACAAACGCAAGGGCTTGTCGAGCTTCTTTTGAGCTTTCACGGCGGAACTGCTGAATAATACGTCGTAAACAAGCAATGAACTCATCGTGCTTTAATCCATCAAGTCCGCAAAGACATCTGCCGAACGTACGACATCGCCTTGCTTGACTTCTTTCAAACTTTGCATCACCAGTTCAAATTGATCGTCTGACAATAGAATCGACATGGTTTCTTGTGTGGGGGCATCCCACCTCGGCAGGGCTTGATGCAAAATATGGGCAAACCACTGCGGAATAGATTGAGAAGACGTGTGGTTCATAAAACGGCTGAAAAACATGAGGGGTGTCCTTTATCGGTGAAGAGATCTACAAGCATTAAAACAAAAGACTTTCCACTTTGTGCTTTTCTCGGTATGATAGAATCTGTGATATACATCAAGCATAGGATTAACACACCCGATTGCAACATGAAATCCGTAGAATGTGTATGATAAAAGCTATCGTACCGTTCATTTAGATTTATATTGCTAAAAAGGGTCGCCGCATTATGACGAGTCACACAATTCAAGACACATTTGCCAAATATGATATTCACCCACAACAATTGCGAGACTGGGAAGATGCCCTTGGCATGAATATTCCTACCGATGCACAAGGCAATAAGTTGTACACCCGTCAACATTTAAACCTCTTTAAAAATATCAAGAAGCATATCGCCTTAGGGCGTAGCTTGGCTCACATCAAGCAGATTATCACCTTGCCGCCTGCTCAAGCCAGCCAGCCAGTAGAACGCAATGTCAAACAAGCGTGGGGGCATGCCCCCAGTCTTCAAAAAAAACAACCCCTTCAGCCACAAGAGATCCCGCTGAGTGTGACGAATCCCTTGCCCCATCAAGCGGAATCGTTAGCCGTTCCGTTAAGCTTAGAAAGTGAAGCCTTACTCGAAAGCTTTAAAGAAAGTGCGGAAGCGGTGGTGCATCCTGTTGAAGCGACACCTATTCTGGAAACAGAGGCGTCTATTGACCCCTTAATGAACCTTGATTTAGAAGCCAGCCTTCAAGCAGATTTAACAGCGGATGTACCGCAGGATGTTACGGACATCATCACTGAACCGATTGAAACGACGCCTGATACAGACCCTGCTGATTCTGAAAGCATCGTCGAAACGCAGGTCTCTGTCCAACACTTAGAACCCGTTTTGGAAGACAGTATTACGATTGAAATCACGCCCAATGAAGAACCTGTGCTGCCTGTGGAAGAAGCTCCAAGTCGCCATGCGTCGCAGCAAAACAATACGGTGATTCATGCGTCGCTTGCAGATGCCATAGAAGCGTCTGATGCCCCTAAGTCCGAATGGGCGTTTACCCCTGCGATTATGTCACCTCACGCTTTGATAGAATCCCTTAAGGCTCAACCTACCCTTGAAACGGTGGAAACGCCTGAAGCCTTAAAAAGCAATAGTATTGTAGAAAAGCATTCCACCGAAGCCAGCCCAACGCAGTATTTGTCGGCTCCTTTAGCGGTTGTTCATGAAAAGCAAGAACATTCCCTGCAAATTGTGGATCGCTTGCTTACGGAAAAAGACGCCCTTCAAACCCGCTTGATTGAAGCGGAAAAGTTGAATTCACACCTTTATAATGTGAATAACTTGTTTAATAAAAAAGTAAAAGAACTCACCACGCTCATCAAAAAAATGAAGCATACTTATAATGAAAATGACTTAATGAAGCTCATGGACGACAAAGCCAAGTTACAACGTCAGTTATTGGATGTGGAAAAAGACAAGCTCGATGCCCAGCGTCACGCCGAAAAATCGAAAGATGCTGAAAAATACGCCCAAGCTGCTCAAAAGTACTTGGCGGATGAGTTGAAATCGCAACGTCAAGGCTTTGCAGGGCAACGCTTCTTAGGCAATTGGCGTGAATCGCTCAAATTGCGTGAAATTCAGTACGACACCTTTGGTTTAAATGTGGAAGAAGAACGCCGTCAATATCGCTTGATTGATGCCGTTCCCACTCGCATTGTGGGCAATGTGGCGTTTGTGACGACTCGTTACGCTTACCCCGACAACACCTTGTGGCAGCGTTTAGAAACTTTGACGATCGTGTACATGGAAGAAAACAAAGCCCAAGGCGAATTGCAGGTGGACTACATTTTAGACGGCATCCCTGTGTGTCGAGCCATTTACACCGCCACCCTTGAACGCATTAGCTAGTGGACGCTTAAATCAGGGCGGTTTCTTGTAAAAAACAAATCGTTGAAACAATCGTTTGAAACGTGACGATATCCACAACGGCGAAGGCTTCAGCATAATCGATGTTTTTCAACAAACCACGATACGCATTTAAGCCTAGCATCTTATCCGCATAAGACTTGCTTGTCACCTGTGACGCATGGGCATTGATCATGGCACGCTTGGTTTCAGCGACACTTGAAATATCCACAAACGCATTGGGCAAGGCAAGGGCATTCCATACTTCATAAAAAGCAATTTGAACCGTGGGCTTTAAGCGTGACGGAAAGTCCTTGATGTATCGAGACAAATGCCCTGCCAACGCCTTGTGATCGGGGTGTTGATCCAACAGGTTTGGCAGAAAAATGATGTCGGCGTCTGAAAAATTGAGGCTTTTAAAAACGTCATAGTGGTTTAGGACGTCTTTGTCTTTTAGTCTTAAACATTTAAATGCTTCAACCCCAGCAAGACTTAAGGCATTTTCGAGTTCTTTTTCTCGGATGTGACCACGTCCATTTTCTTCGAAGCACTCTGCCGCTTTTTCCCCTGAACTCACACTAATTACCTGAAAGTTTTGAGGGTATAGTGCCAAGCTTCCGCCCATGCCAATGCTTTCATCATCAGGGTGAGGGGCGAGTACGATCCCTTTTTTATTGGCTAAATCAAGCTTCAACGGCTTTAAATTAAGCTTGAAGTATAAATGAAAAACTTGGATGAGGACTTCTTTAAAAAGCCAGGACTTTAACATGCTAAGGCGTTCGCTTTCTGGGTGATTTCTTGAGGGAATAAGGCGTGTACAACCCCTTCCGTAAAGGCGTGCCATGTGTAAGCATGACTGCTGTTGAGGGCTTGGCTTTTTAGGCGAAGCACGTCTTCGTCTTTTAGATTTAAAAAGTGTTTCAGGGCTTGAAAAAGCGTCCCAAAGATCTTGGCATTGCGGGGAAAAGACAAGCCGTTTTCTCCATGACGAATCAATTCCGCTACCCCCGCAGAAGCAGACACGATCGGCACCACGCCAGATGCCATCGCTTCTAGCACGACCAAGCCAAAGGCTTCATTCAAAGACGGCAACACAAGGGCATCGATTTGGGCATAAAACGGCGTCATATCCGCTTGAAAAGGGAGTATTTCCACACAGTTTTTCAATTGAAAAAGACGGATAAGACCTTGAGCCAGCAGGTCTTTTTGATACTGTGGATGAATCATCCGCACACGAAACGAGGGTCCCCACAGCTTTAAAACGCCCATCACCATAAGAAATAAAAGCCCGCCTTTGTTGAGGGAACGACTATTGACCATGCCAACCACCAACGGCTTAGAAACAGGCAACACATCGCTGATGCCTGCTGTAGAAACACCGGGATACACCACATTCACCTGATGAGGGGGCAAGTCAAAATAACGAACATAATCGTCCTTCACGGTTTGAGACACCGTTAAAAAGAGGCGTTTCTGCCCGTAAGCGTCTTGCGGATGAAAGTTTTCAGCTTGACGCTTGATTTTCGCTTGATTGAGGAGCTGGCTTATGCCCCGAATGCCCCACCAGTCCCCCGCTCGGCGGTGCGGTAAGGAATGCGATTGCAGTAATAGGTTGCCAAAGGGTGCCAAGACATCCGAAAAAAGCAGAGTCACATCAGGGTGAGCGTCTGTGTACGACTTGATTTCAGCGAGAACACTTTCTCTATTCGTATAAATAGACCCTTCAAAAAAGAAAAAGTTCGTAAAGCCTTTATAGTTCGTCTGATGACTTTTCTGTGTGATGATCGTGAGTTCAAGGTCGTCCCGTTCAATGAGCTGGTTCAATAACTCAACGTTCAGGCGATTTGCACCGCCTTTGATGCCTTCATCTAAGAGCAAGGCATCGAGAGAATGAATGACCAACGCAAGTTTTTTCACAAGGGCTTAAGCTTTCTATAACACGATCATTCTTTTAGTATAAAGCGAAAACAAAAACTAACAATTGAAAAATCTGTCTTTTGTTTGTGATATGCTTAAAAAAATTGCTCCCACTTTGAAAATACTGAAAGAATCGAACGTCCCATGCTTCAAGCTCAAAATGTGTCTGTCTTTTTTGGATCCCACCAAGTGCTTCACGATGTTTCGCTGAAAATCACGCCGCATAGCCGATTAGGACTCGTCGGTGCCAACGGCGGAGGTAAATCCACCCTGCTGAAATGCCTCATGGGTGAACTCACGCCGAGCGAAGGTGAAGTCAACCGCCTGCCCAATGTGCGGATCCGTTGCTTGACGCAGAACCCCGAACTCAACCCTGCCTTCACCTTGCAAGAAGAATTGTATAGCGTGTTTACCGAAGTCAACGACGCCAAATCCGAAGAAGCCACGCTTTTGGCAAAATTGGAACACCTAGACGGTAAAGCCTATGATGAGGCGTTAAACCGCATCGCTAGCTTGCAAGAAACCTTGGATCGCTTGGGCGCCAAAGAACTCGATGCGAAAATCAGCCGTATGGTGACAGGCTTGGGCTTTGCCTTGCATGAGCTAGAACGCCCTGTGCATAAGTTCAGCGGTGGCTGGCAAATGCGGATCAACCTCGCCAAAGTGCTGTTGCAAGGGGCGGACGTCATTTTAATGGATGAACCGACCAACCACTTGGATATGGAAGCCTGCGAATGGCTGGAAGGCTTTTTGCGTGAATACCCCGGTGGTTTGCTGGTGGTGTCGCACGATCGTCGCTTTTTGGATGAAGTCGTCACCGAAATTGCCGAGCTGGAACGTGGGCATTTGACGCTTTATGGCGGAAATTATAGCTATTATGTGGAAGAGCGTGAACGCAACCGTGAATTGCAACAGGCGGCAGCCGACAGGCAAGAAAAAAACCTAAAGGCTCAAATGGCTTTTGTGGAACGGTTTAGAGCCAGTGCAACGAAAAGTACGCAAGCCAAAAGTCGTGAAAAGCAGTTGGCGAAAATCGAACGTATTGAAGCCCCTCAAGCGGAATTGAAGCGTTTGCATTTTCAGTTTCCGCTGGCGAATCCGAGTGGTCGGGAAGTTTTAGAGATTAACAAGATCGCCAAAGCCTTCGGTGAAAATAAAGAACATCAGCTCTTTTCAGAAGTGTCTGCCAAGCTCGAATGGACGAAAGATGCCCCACAACGGGTCTTTATTTTGGGGGCAAACGGATGCGGAAAAACCACCTTGTTTAAATTGTTGATGGGGCTTGAAACGCCTGATACAGGGACGATTCAGTTTGGCAATCGTGTGGAATTGGGCTACTATGCCCAGCATCAATTGCAGATTTTGGATCCGCAGAAAACCGTCTTTGAAACGCTTGAAGAAGCCATGCCTCCGACGCATCAATCGGAAATTCGGGGCGTTTTGGGACGCTTCTTATTCACCGCCGATCAAGTTTTCAAAAAAGTCGACGTCATTAGCGGTGGCGAAAAAGGACGGCTTGCCATGGCAAAGCTCATGGTCGGAGGCCCCAACACCCTCTTGCTAGACGAGCCCACCAACCACCTCGACACACCTGCCCAAGAAGCCGTCGAATCGGCGATTCGGGCGTATCAAGGCACGGTGCTTTGTATTTCGCACGATCGCTACTTTATTCAAAGTTTGGCGACGCAGATTTGGGAGTTCGACAACGGTAGGCTCATTACCTTTGAAGGGCCTTACAATCAATACCTTGAAAAGCGAAACCTTTTGTTGATGCAGTCTCGTAAGCAGGCAGGCATTAAGCCTTCGGCAAATACGGCATCAATGGCGAATGCAGAAGGCGGAGGCGATTCCAAAGCCCAGCGACGTCAGTTGAAAGCTTTGCAAAAACAGCTCAAAGCGGTTGAAAAAGCGGTGGAAACCCTCACGAAAGAACGTGATGCGTTGATGGAAGAGATGGCACACCCTCGTGTGGCGAAGGACTACTTGGCGTTAGATCGCATGGGGCAAGAGCTTGAGGCGATCAACCTGAAGCTTTCGGGCGAAGAATCGCATTGGGAACTGCTTAGTGAAGAGTTCGAAGCCTTGAATTCATAACGACCCCGTCTAAACTTTGTCAAGAAATGCTAAACACAGCTATAGATTAAATAGCGTTTAGCGTCTTCGTTGTCGCTAAAACACATCGTGGGGTCAAATCTTTGTAATAAAAGTTCTGTGAATTGGCTTTACTCCAAAGGAAAAATCGTCATTGCGAGCGAAGCGTGACAACATTCCTCGCCACAAGCGAACCTCTAATTTTTTAGCGGTTGGCAATAAGCAATCAATTTTTTCACCACAGAAGGTAAAGTCTTTTTATGACTCATTAAATGTGCATCAATAGGGGTTTTTAAGGCATTAAAAAGAAATAGGCTCATTAATAAGCTAGTCAATTCTTTTGCTTTCTTTTCATTGGGGACGTCTTTAAATCCCAAGGTCTGTTGTTTTAAAAAATAAGCACACACACTATTTATAATGCCTTCCATGGGGTAAGTTCCCGCATTGATGCCCGCTTTTCGTTCTACCTGTTTTTCTACACTTAAGCCTTTTCCCATTTTGATTTGTTTGACACCAATATATTGTTGGGCATGTAAAGTTCTTAAAAAACGAAGTACGCCTAAATCAATGTTTGGTAAAAATCCCAATGCGTGTTGGAGTAATAAAGCACTATTTGAAATTTTCCCTCGTGTGGTTTTACACATTTCAGGCATATTTTTCAAATCAGTCAAACATGCCTGAAAAAGAGGCGTTACATGACTTAATTTACCTCGTTCAGCAATACTTACATCACCTATTTTTTTGACCCATTGGCAAATTGAAGAGTTTTGCGTTTCTTGAGTTTCTAAATCTTTTTCCATTGCCTGAAGAAGTATTTTGTAAAAGTGTGTATTTAAGTGGGCAACAAGTCCTGTATTTGCGGTCATCCATAGATTGTAACGCACTTTTTCTGGCACTTCTAAACGTTGAATCAGTTGATCTAAACCAAAGGAAGCCACCCATGTCAGAACAACCGCTGAACGTTCAGCAAATTCAACGCTTGTTAATTTTTCAAAATCGGCTTCACTTAACTTTCCTGCATCTTTTAATTTGCCGTATTTGAAGACACTTTGCCTTAGTGCTAATAGGTGTTTGCTTATAGCAAAGACTCCTTCAACAGCGACCAATGGTGTTTTTTCCACTACCTTTTCTATTGTTTCTAATGGCTTCGGTACGTTTATTTTTGGAAGTGAAGATGCTACAACCGTACCCAAAAAACCCACCACAAACTTACGCCTAGGGATCATAAAAATTCAAATCCTTAACAGTGTTATATTTTTCGCTATGATGTTCGATGTGCTTATGTTCACCTTTATAGTCCTTAAACACCTGAGCGTCTAAGGCTATTTAAATCGTTCGCAAGCTATTTCTATGTGTTAGAATTAGTCTATTTCAAATTATTTACCTTGTAAAGCATAGTGTATAAAATACGTTTGTGTTTTTTTACAATTCGTAACAAACCCCAATCCCTTAAGACAAGACTATACCTTAGATGAACGTAAGCACACAAACGAGTCGTTATACTATAAGGTAGAGAGAATTATAGAGAGAACAAGCGTTATGATGGCTAACACCGCCGTAATCCCGACAGGCCTGCAAGGATTTTTCGCCAAAATCCTGCAACATAATGATGTCTTCCTTGCGGTTGGGATGATCCTCATCGTGCTGATGATGATTCTGCCCTTGCCTCCCTTTTTGCTCGATATTCTGCTTACGCTCAACCTTTCGCTCAGCATCATCATTCTATTGGTGACGCTCTACACCAAAGAACCCTTGCAGTATTCCACTTTTCCCACCTTATTACTCGTGTCTACCTTGTTTCGCTTGGGCTTGAACGTGAGTTCGTCAAGGTTGCTACTGCTCACAGGGGAAGCAGGGGCGGTGATTGAATCCTTCGGGAACTTTGTCGTCGGCGGAAATTACGTCGTGGGTTTGTTGATTTTCATTATTTTGATGATTATTAACTTCATGGTTATTACCAATGGGGCAGGGCGAGTTTCCGAAGTTTCCGCTCGCTTCACCTTGGATGCCTTACCAGGTAAGCAATTGTCGATCGACGCCGACTTAAACGCAGGCATGATTACCGAAGCCGTCGCCAAAAAACGACGGGTGAACGTCCAAAAAGAAGCGGACTTTTACGGTACCATGGATGGTGCGTCGAAGTTCGTCAAGGGCGACGCCATTGCAGGCATTATCATCACCGTGATTAACATCGTCTTTGGTTTGATTATCGGGGTGGTACAATTGGGTATGGATCCTGCCACCGCCGCAGCGACGTTTACGACCCTCACCGTAGGGGATGGCTTGGTGTCGTCTTTACCTGCTTTGTTGATTTCATCCGCCACAGGTATTTTGGTGACTCGTGTGAGTGAAGACGACGACGCCAGTTTGGGCGATGAACTCGGCAAGCAGTTATTGTCGAACTATAAAGTGCTGGCTATTTTATCAGGGCTTTTATTGTTGATTGGTTTCATTCCCGGTATGCCAAACGCTCCGTTCTTATTCATCGGAGCCATTGCGGGAGCAGGTGCCTTTTATACCTTTAAAAATACCAAAACCAAAGCCAAAGCCGATTCCGACAAAATAACCGCCGATGCCCTCGCACAAGACAAAAAAGACAATCCTGCGAAAACCAGCACCGAAGAAGTCTTGGAACTCTTGCATATTGAGCCTATGGAATTGGAATTGGGCTACCGCTTGGTGCCGTTGATTGAAGCGGAATCGGGGGGGGATTTACTCGAACGCATCGCCAACATTCGCAAGCAAATGGCGCAAGATTTTGGCGTGGTGTTGCCTTCTATTCGGGTGAGAGACAACCTACATATTGAAGCCGATGCCTACACGCTGAAGCTTAGAGGCATCGAGCTGGGGCAAGGGAAAATCAATGCCGATATGTTGTTGGCGATGTCCACCGATCCTGATTTGGCGGATGAAGTCGAAGGCATCGCCACTATAGAGCCAGCCTTTGGCTTACCTGCGTTATGGATCGACAAAGACGATCGTGAAGAGGCGGAAATGAACGGCTTTACGGTGATTCATCCTGCGGCGGTTTTGGCGACGCACTTAACGGAGCTGATGAAACGCAACCAATCGCAGATCGTCACCCGTCAAGATGTCAAGCAACTCCTCGACAACCTCAAAAAAACGAGCGAAGCCCATACCTCTTTGGTGGACGACTTGGTGCCGTCTCAACTCAGCATTTCAGAACTGCATTACATTTTGCAATTGTTACTTATGGAAAATGTCTCTATTCGGGATTTAACGTCCGTTTTAGAAAGCATTGCCTACCATTGCCGAATTTCAAAGTCGCCTGATTATTTGGTGGAACAGTGTCGTGTCGCCTTGAGCCGTCACTTATGCAAGCAACATGTGGATGAAAGCAGCGGTAAATTGCCTGTTTTGACCTTATCGCCTGATGTCGAAGAAAATATGGCGAATCACTTGGTGAATACCGCCACGAATAAGGACGGTCAGCAGACCTTTATGTTGGCGTTGAATCCGCAGTATACGCAGAACTTGCTTTCTACGATCAACCAGCAGATTGAAGAAGTCTTGACGACACAAGGCGTGCAACCTGTGTTGTTGTGTAACGGAAAATTACGCAGTCATGTGCGTAAGTTGATCGAGCGTATGTTGCCTCAAGTGGCGGTTTTAAGCTACAACGAGATAGGCCCGCTCACGCAAGTGCAGAGCTACGGCAGCATCAGGGTTTAGAAACCAAGTGTGCGTGTTGTTCAGCCAAATAGGGGGTTACTGTGTGGTGCAAGTCGTTCACTTTAAAGGCTAAAGATTCACCGATTGTTTCATCTACTCCTAATACTGCTTTGTAGTGTGTTAAGGCATCTGAAGCACGACCAAAAAACGGTGCCCACGCATCTAAGACTAAAGCATTTCCCCACGTTTTGGGGTCGTGCCATTGAGTCTTTGGGTCTACTAATGTAACTAAAAAATGGTGATCTAAACAAATTTGAGTCCTTTTTTGATTTACGATTTGGGTGTGTATCATAGCTGTGTTGATACCCATACGGTACAAAGCGTCTTGTAATATTAAATTCAGATAATCGCAATTGCCAATTTTTTTAGTCGTTAACAGCTTTTTTACTAATTCAAAGCGTTGCATTGTATATTCCAAAGGAGAGTTGATAGAGGCAAGAGATTCAGCAATTAAAGCCTGTTCCTGTCCTATTTTGGTAAATAAGTCACGTGCAGACTTTTGTTTCTCCTTTGCCTGCGTTCCGAAATTTAAGTTGCCGAATGAAACTACCTCTTTTGTAGAACTTTTCGTCTCTAAAAAAATACGTTCTTTCTCATAAACTTCTCGAGCTATTCGAATAACTTCTTCTTCAATCCGACTTTGTGATCCAGAGCGAGCTGAAGGTGGAAGAAATTGGGGAGATAAAGTTGGTATCATAAGAGGTTTCATTTTCAAACTCCAAAATTGAAAGGGTCATAAAAAGCGTTCATCGCTACAAAGACATAAAACACCCTCAAGCTTATTTGATGCCCCCTCAAGCATCAGGGTTTAGGGGTTTTAAAAAACCAGGGGGTTTTCTCGTGACTTTCTGACACACGAAACCCTCATTTCTGACACACAAAACCCCCGATTCTGACACACAAAACCCTCGATTCTGACACACAAAACCCCCGATTCTGACACACAAAACCCCCGATTCTGACACACAAAACCCCCGATTCTGACACACGATTTCAAGGGGAAACGTCATGTTGTTGCAACGAAACATCTCCTCCCTCTGTGTCGGGGGGAGATCCTTCACAGTCGTTCAGGATGACGTCTTCAATTTTCAAGGAGCCACTCTTCTTCATTATGACCCATTTTCAACACCTCGCCTAGTGGCTAAAACCCACGTTTTTCATTTTTAAATCCGCAATAACATCGTCAGCATGACATGGCGGATGATTGGGAACAAGGTCGGCACGGTGACGAAAAAGATAATCAAGCCCAACAACGGCTTAATGCTCGCACTCAACTGAAAGACAGGAATCTGTTGAGCGGTTTTGTTCACAATACCTAAAATACAATCCATTAAAATGGTGGTAATGTAAAACGGTGCCGAAATCAGCATCGCCAAGGGAATAATCGACGCCGACGTGTCAATCCACTGATAAATGGTAATGACCTTGAAAAAAGCGATATTCAACACATGCAAAGGCACCAAGGCAAGGCTCTTATCCAGCGTTTTCAGCAACAGCTCGATGCCCCCCACATACACAAACACAATCGACGCCAAGCCACTGAAAATCGGTCCCATAATGGCTGAACTTTGCTTGGTAGACGGATCCATCATGTTCGCCATTTGAAGCCCGATCTGCATGGTGATGAATCCGCCAGCCATGGCGACCGCTTCAAAAATCAGTCGCATCGCAAAGCCAATGAACAAACCCAGTACGATATTGACCACCATAAGCATCATAAACTCGGTAATGACAGTGCTTTTCAATATATGCGCCGACGCCTGCACCGAAGGATGCGACATCATCGCAAACGTCAACATCAACAATAAGGCGATTTTAAATTGAGCGGGAATGTCTTTTCGGCTGAGTACAGGGGCAATGCTGATGAATCCGCCAAAGCGACATAGCACCAAAAGCCCTGCGTCAATGCCTCCGTTGGCTTGGGCATGTAAGACGTGGAAGCCCTGTAATATCGCTTCAAAACCTGCCATTAGGGTTCCACCGTTTTACGGCTGGCTTGTGCCGAATTGCGTGCTTGCCGTTTTTCTTGCATGAGGTAGACCGTGCCTTTTTCACCTGCCTGCTTTTGATATCCCGCATTTTTTTGTTGAGGCGGCAATAAGAAATGCCCAGTGGCTGGCACGACTTGAAACGCCAACTGCACAGAATCTCGAATGTACTGCCCTGCCATTTCAAGCATGGTACCGCCTGCTAATATCAGGATGAGGAAGACCACGATCATTTTAGGTACGGCGGAAAGCGTTTGTTCTTGCACTTGGGTCACGGCTTGCAAAATCCCCACAATCAAGCCAATCACTGCCGCTGCTAGAATAGGGGGCATCGAAAGCATGAGGCTCAATAAGATGCCTTGTCTCACATGTTCGAGTAGGTAATCCATGGGGGCAACACTTTCTTTGGGGGGCTTTAAAACTTATGGGCTTCTTTCAGGAAGCTCCTAGTTGAAGCTTTGAATGAGACCTCTCACAATTAAGGACCAACCGTCCACCGCAATAAAAATCAAGATCTTAAACGGCAATGAAATAATCGTGGGAGACAACATCATCATCCCAAGCGCCATCAAGATGTTGGCAACCACCAAATCGATAATGACAAAGGGAATGAAAATCACAAAGCCGATTTCAAAGGATGTTCGCAATTCGCTGAGCATAAAAGCGGGCGTGATTTCCCAAATGCTCAACTCATTCACCGAGTCAGGGGCTTTTTTACGAGACACTTCTAGGAAGATTCGGACATCTTCTTCACGAGTTTGACGCATCATAAACTGCTTGAGTGGCACGACGCCTTTGTTCATAATATCCATGACATTCGATTTTGGGTTGTTCAACAAGGGATTCACCGCCGTGTACATCTCCCCAAAAACAGGACTCATGGTGTAAAAGGTCAAGATTAAGGCAAGCCCTACTAAGACCATTGAAGGGGGAACTTGTTGCGTTCCCATGGCTTGTTTGAGAATGGAAAAGACGATGACGTATCGTAAAAAGCTCGTCATGCCTGACACCATAAACGGAAGCAGGGTCAAGCTTGCCATGAGCAACATGAGTTGCAAGGCAGGGTCTAAATTGGCAAAGGCTCCTGAAAAAGCGGCGGTCGCCATGGGGTGTCTTCCTTTTAAGCGGTGTTTTTAGAAAGTTTTACGAAAAAGTCTAATAAAGGGGAATACGTCATGTTGAGCGTAGCGAAACATCTCCCCCAAACGTCTTGGCAGATCCTTCACATGCATTCAGGATGACAATAGACTTTTGCAACACTATTACACGCTTATTAAAGCACGCCAAATGCTTTATTTTTCAGAGTTTTCGCTATTTTAAGCCGAATGGTGGATGCGACGACGACGGCGGATTCCCCCACGACTGCGGATTCCCCTGCGTCAAGGGAAAGAGGCTCCGCACGCCTTGTAAAAACGTGCCTGAACGAGGACTGCTCGGAGCCGTGACCCCTGCTTGAGTGCTGGCACTGTTATAGCCTGTATCGGTTGGGGTAATCGCCATGCCTCGGGTGCCTGCGGCGTCTTCGTGCGTGGTTTTTTCAGCTTCGTAGGCGTCTTGTAGGGCTTCGACATAGGCTTGAGACGGATCTAGCTTGGTGAGAAAACGCAAGCCGTCCGTGCCTGAAGAGACGAGAAAGCGTTCATGTTCACATTGAATAATCATCAACTGCTTGTTTTCGTCAAGCTCTAGCGTTTCTTCGACTTTAAGTTTGCTTTCATCTTCTTGATGAGGGGGATGCCCCATGCCCACCCAACTACGAATGATTTGCACGACTTCGGGCTTGGTTTTCAGGAGCCACAAAAAAGCCACCAGCCCTCCGATAATGAGAACGCTCCACAAGCCAACGCTTCCCATGTACTTCCAAATGAGGGTTTGACTACTAGGGGTGGCAAGGGTCGTGGCAATAGGCATGGTGATGTCTCCTTTGTTGAAGATGTTTTGCTTATTATAACATTGAAGACCTGTTTTGTCTTTTTTATTCCAAATACGCCAAACGCACAAAATCGTGTAAAATAAGGACTGTACCCTTTAGACGTTGAGTCCCCAAGCATGAAACCCATTCCCCTGTGTGAAGCTGATTTAAATGAAGACGACGTACAAGCGGTGGCATCCACTTTGCGAGACGGCTGGATCTCTTCCGCCGCCCCTGTGGTGGAAGCCTTTGAAGCCGCCTTCCTCGCCCAGCTCCACGCATGGGGAGCCAGTCCCGATTTAGGATGCGTCGCCACTCAATCAGGCACGTCCGCCTTGTGGATGTGCTTGCACTTGCTCGACCTTCCCGCAGGCACTGAAGTGCTTTGCCCAGCCACCAGCTTTGTGGCGAGTATTCATCCGTTTTTGTACCAAAAGCACCGCCTCCGCTTGGTGGATGTGCATCCGCTGACCTTTGCCCCCACGCTAGAGTCGTATCAATCGGCGAAAACGTCCGAAACGAAGGTCGTTTTGGTGACGCATCTGTATGGACTTGCCATGCCTGAACTGCTGAAATTACGTCAGTGGTGCGACGCTGAAGGGCTTATTTTGATTGAAGATGCCGCCGAATCGCTAGGCACACTGGTCGACGGCAAGCCCGTGGGAACGATCGGGCATTACGGCTTTTACAGCTTCAACGTCAACAAAACGCTTACCACCGCCAGCGGAGGCATCTTGGTTTCGGAAGATCACACCCTGCTCGCTAAACTTAAGCATCAAAGCACGCAAGCCAAGTGCTATAGTACAGGCGAACTCTTTCACGATGCCATCGGCTTCAACCTACGGATGAACGCCTTGCACGCCAGCTTAGGTATTAGCCAACTCAAGCGACTGCCTGCATTTTTGGATGCCAAGTGTCGCATCGCCGAAGGGTATTTTCAGGCGTTTAAGGGGCAAGCGTCTTTGGATTTTGTGCATCATCACAATCCGCCGTATGCTAGGGCGTTTACAGGCATCACGCCGAGCTATTGGTTGAATCTGCTTTATGTGGACGATCACGCCAAACGCAAAGCCTTGCAAGGAGCTTTACAGGCTCAAGGCGTGCAGGTGCGACCTGTGTTTATGCCGTTTACGGCGTTTGACTATGTGCATCCGTTTTTGGTGGAAGCGTCGTTGCAGGAAGTACGCTCGCAATTTAAAAATGCCTATGCCTTGTGGGAAAGGGGCATCAATTTGCCGTCGTCTCCGCACTTGAGCGAAGGCGATCAGGCTCGTGTGATTGAACTTGTTTTAGAAGGAAGTAAACATGATTAAAGTCTTGATGATTTGCATGGGCAATATTTGCCGATCACCCCTAGCCCACGGCGTTTTGGACTATCTCGTGAAAGAC
Source organism: Vampirovibrionales bacterium (assembly GCA_947458095.1). Classification (GTDB taxonomy): domain Bacteria; phylum Cyanobacteriota; class Vampirovibrionia; order Vampirovibrionales; family JAJTHC01; genus JAJTHC01. The sequence continues at coordinate 41,586 of CANGYO010000003.1, forward strand.
GCGGGACTTAGCGAAAAAATCCACGTCGATTCAGCAGGCACGCATTACTATCACGTCGGTTGCCTGCCCGATGAGCGTTCGATCGACAAAGCCCGCGACTACGGCATTGACATCACCACACAACGCGCGCGGCAACTCACCGCCGAAGACTTCAGCGACTTTGATTACCTGCTGGTGATGGACAAACGCAACTTACGAGACGCTTCAGTCCTTGCCCCCACGCCTGAACTTGCCCAAAAGTTGACGCTATTTTTAGATTACAGCTTGGGTGATTTCAGCGAAAGCGAGGTGCCTGATCCCTATTATGGGGGCATTGATGGCTTTGAGCATGTGTTTCAGCTGGTCAAAAGTGCCAGCGTCGGCTTTTTGGCGCATCTCCAAGAAGATGCTAGGATTTCATGTTAGAATAAAAGCACTTCTACAATGAAAAAGGATTTTAAGATGACTCTAAATACAGGTAACATTCAAATAAGCGAATTTTCGATTTTAGGCTTGCATGGCAATAAGAACATTCGCCTAAAGTTGGAAGACAACACGCTTATTTTAGTGGGTGCAAACGGCACGTACAAAACCACGATTTTAACCTTGTTTTACAGCTTCCTCGCTGGAGATGTAGAGGGGTTGGCGAAGTATATCTTTGATTCGTTAGAAATGGTGATTAATGAGAAAAGTTATTCTGTTCAATACACAGATATTGAAGAGTTTCTATTTGTAGAATGGATTAAGCAAGCAAATCTTCCGTCAATTGTAAAGCGAGAGTTATTGAATAATAATTCACTTTTATCAAAAAACACACTGCGAAAATTAGAGGAAGAAGAATCATTAGAGTCTATGTTGAGTTTTCTGTCAGAAAATAAGGCTCCTGTATCTCGTGAAAGATCCCAAAGTCAACAAGCTATGTATCACTACTTAGCAATTGTAAAAGAAATAAAAAAAGTTCTGGAGCCACATAACATTCAATTCCTATACTTGCCCACTTATAGAAGAATTGAAGAAAAATTACAAAAACTTGACGAACCTCAAAATAAACGGCGGATGTTTTCGAGTCTACCTCTTGATAAAGAACAGGATGAAACATTTTGTCGAAAAATTATCGAGTTTGGTATGGAGGATATTCAAAAATTACTGGAAAACAAAATAAAATTTTTGAAAAATAAAAAAACAGAAAGTGAAACGTATCTGAAAAATGAGTTTGCCGAAATGGCCTATGATGAAGAGGTTTATCAAAATATAAGTAAAGATGATTTTGAAAAATATTCAAGCGACTTAATTCAAAAAGTATTCGACCGTATCAAAAAAGACGAACAAATAAAACCCAAATTAAGGTCTTCTCTGTTAGATCCACACATCCTTGAAGTAGAAGAATCCAAATCTCTAAAAACATTACACATCTTAAAAAGGTACATTGAATCGTATCAGAAAACGTTTGAATATGAAGAACCTTTAAATCAGCTCTGTGAAGCGTGTAATCGCTACTTGCACAGCAACGAAATTGTTTACGACCCGACTGAGCCAGCAATCTATATTCGCAACCGTAAAACATCCGAAAACTCTCTCGAACATCGGATCGAGCTTTCCCAGTTGTCTTCAGGGGAAAAGCAGTTGGTGTCTTTGTTTACGCACTTGTATCTGGCAGACGGGACGCAGTATTTTGTGATTATCGATGAGCCTGAAATCTCCCTTTCCGTGGAATGGCAAGAGACTTTTTTAGAAGATATTAGAAATGGTACGTTTTGTTCAGGCTTGTTTGTCGCCACGCATTCCCCTTTCATGTTTGACAATTCTTTGCGTAAGTATGCCCATGGCGTAGGACGCTTTTTGGAAGTCGTGGAGCCAAGCGATGACAAGCAATAATACTCCTTTTGACGAGCAACTTATTCAGAAAAAAAAAGCGAATCACACAATTGAATATCAACGCTTTTTAAAGCAAGTAATAAGCGAAGAAGCCTGTTATTTTTGTGTGGAAGGGGAGGATGATTTTAAGTTTTATACCTCTTATTTTGACTTTAAGTATCGAATAAACAAGAGAAAAAAAGTTATCTTAAAAAATAAAAAAGGCGTTTTAAATCTTTTTGAGCTTTATGGCAAAGAACCCTCTCTTTTTGATACTGTTCAAGGACAAAAGTTGTTTTTTGTGGACAAAGATTTAGACTCCAATTTGACCCATGAACGTTTATTCGTAACCTGTGGTTATTCGTTTGAAAACTATCTGTGCCATCTCGAAACAGTTTGTCGAACTTTAGAAGAATTAAACAGTGAGGTTAGAGAAAAAGAAATTAAAGTGCAATTCGAGAAATATACACAATCATTCGTGCAAATCTATTCCCCTATTATGTCTTTTATACAAGAAAAAAGAAATTATTTCGATAATTATAACCCTATCGGCTTGTTTCACAATGTAAAATGGGAGAAAAAAGATAAAGCAGTTAAACATTTAGAGAAAATAGATCCGAAGTTTCAGGATACTATTCTTTGGAATTTAAATGATGTACGTGGTAAATATGTGTGTGAGTTTTTAATTCTTTTTGTTCGTGAACACCTTACTGAAGAAGGTGATAAAAATAATCATAAGCTAATCAAGAAAACGCTTTTTTGTCATGTACAAGCACCCATCCCAGCCCTAGATGATTACTTCAAACGTCACATCAAGGAGGCAAGCTAGATGCTAAGCCCCACGCAAGCCGAAGCCTTGTTTCAAGAGGCGAAAAAAGCCAGCGAAGCGTCCTATTCACCCTACAGTCAATTCCCTGTGGGAGCAGCGTTGCTCCTTGCGTCTGGCGACATCTTCCACGGATGCAACGTCGAAAATGCGAGCTTTGGACTCACCATTTGTGCAGAACGTACCGCCTTGGTCTCATGGATTTCACAAGGTCGTCAAGCAGATACCATTGTGGCAATCGCCGTGTATGGCGCCAAAACACCGCATCATCACATCACGCCTTGTGGGGCGTGTCGGCAGTCGTTGGTCGAGTTTTGTGGGGACGATACCGTGCTGGTTTTTCGAGATGCCTTTGGCGAACTCACGCAAAAGCCTGTGACGGCTTTCTTGCCCGATCGTTTTGAATTGTAATCATACGATATTACATATTGTTAAGCACGTTCTGCTTCTGCAATATCAAGCGAGCTTGCGTCGCACTGCGACGCAGTTCCACATCCACGTCTAATTTCGCAAACGAACGTAAAATCCGCCGAGCCATCACCGTATTGTCTGAAACCCCTAAAGCAATCGCATAGTTATACAAAACCGCTTCCTGCCCTTTGATATAACTTTTACTGGCTTCTTCTAAACGACAAACCGCGAGTGCTTGATCAGCATCCTGATCCAACATAGCCAAAACCCCCGCCGTATTGAGGGCTTCTACATTATGAGGGTCTATACTTAAAGAGTCTTCTATGGCATGAAACGCCTCTTCCAAGTCCCCTCGTTCCACATAAAGCAACGCCATCACATAATAGGCCTCAGCGGAAAATTGTCCCAAGTCTAAAAGTGTGTCTAAATACGCTTGGCATTCATCTAATACACCTAAGTCTAAACAGGTGTACGCCATAGATGTCAACATGTCTTGATGTTGTGGGTCAAGTTCCAATCCCTGTTGAAAAATCTCATACGCCGCTTGCGATTCGTTTAACGCATCATACGCCAATCCTAAATAATAATAGGTATCGCCTTCAGGATCTTCTTGATATTGAATGGCGTTAATCCAATGATCAATTGCCAAAGTATAGCGTTCTGATTGATATTCCAAAACCCCTAAATGATACAAACACAAGGGGTCTTCACTATTTTGAAGTAAAGCGATATACAGGTAATCTTTTGCCCGTTCCAAGTAGCCCAGTTCAAGGTGAATCACACCCATGGTATAGACAAGAGACGGGTAATTCGGTCTGATTTTAAAGGTTTGTTCCAAAATAAATAAAGCGGTTTTATGGTATTGACGCTGATAGACGAACCACGCCAAATCAAAAAGATAATGAGACAACTTTTTTTGAAAAAAAAAGTAAAAGATGCCCCAAAAAAGTCCTATTCCTGCCAGAAAAGCCCCAAGCCCCCAAGCCGTGTAGGTAACAAGTGTAAGCATTTTAGACATGTGCATTTCCTATGAAAACGAGAGGGATTCTTGTTTATCATTTCGTTGCCAAAAACATTTTCTATAGTAAGGTCTACTAAATAGAGGAGAAAGTGCTTCGATAGGTTCTATCGTAGACGATTCAATTGAATCGTCACATCTGCATCCACCTGCTTGCCTTGATTCGGGGTATATTGCTTGCCGTTTAATACAAGGGTTTGCTTGCCTGATTGGATGTAATACGCCTGTGGTAAATCCGCACGAGGAATCGTTAGACCAAATTGACGGGCTTGAGCCGTTGCTTTGGTATCGTCCACATCAATTTTGGTAAACGGTATCCCTAAACGAGTGGAAACGCCCTGAATGCTCGGCACTAATGTGACGCAAGACGCACACCATTGTGCCGTAAACACGACCAACTGATCCCCATCGGCTTGGGATTCGAGCAAGTGTTTTTCATTTAACAAGGTGACACTCACGATCCAAAATAAGGCGAGTACCATCGCAAATAAACCGACGAAATCCACTTTCTTGGGGGAAAGTTTAAACAAAAAATGACCGCTTGGCATAGGGTTCGTATTTCCTCATGGGTTTGAAATCTTTATTCAGATTTCAAGATAAAACCAGCATATCATATTTTGCAACGCTTGTCTTTATTTGTTTGTAAATCTTTTACAATTCCGTTATGCTAGGGGAAACTCTTTAAAACACTATATAGGGTGAAAATGAAAGGACACAGGCACATGGCACTAAAATGGATCCCACTTGAAACGCAATCCAAGCACATTCATGTGCTTGTAACGCCTGTCGGACCCTTGAAATGCAATTGCACCTTGATTTACAACTCGCTCACCCAAGAAGCCGTCATCATAGATGCAGGGGGCGATGCCGATGAACTCCTGAAATGCTTACGTACCTATAAACTCACGCTCAAGGCGGTGTATCATACCCATGCCCATTTTGACCATTTTTTAGCGTCTGAAGCCTTGCGAAAAGCCACAGGATGCCCCCTCTTCCTCCACAAAAAAGACCTTTTTTTGTGGGATATGCTGGAAACACAATGCCAACTTTTCGGATTCCCGCTCCACCAAGAAAAAACGCACCCGCCTGACGGCTTTATTAAAGACGGGCAAACGCTTGATTTAGACGATTTAGGCACGCATCAAACACTGGTGACCCCAGGGCATACACCAGGTTCCTGCTGTTTTCACTTGGAATCGCAAGGCATTTTGGTGGCAGGCGACACGCTCTTTCACGGAGGCATCGGTCGCACCGACCTGTGGGGAGGCGACGAATCCGCCATTTACCGTTCTATTACCCAACGTTTGCATGTGCTAGATGTGGACACCACCGTGGTGACAGGTCACGGCAAGCTCACCACGATTCAGCAAGAACGCCATTATTTCAATTAAAATAGAAGGACACTTCGCATGACTGTTGTCTTAAAAACCCTTGACGAACTCGCCACTTGGAAAAACGCCCAAGCGTCTAAATCGATCGCCTTAGTGCCGACCATGGGAAACCTTCATGCAGGGCATTTGGCGTTGATTAAAGATGCTCAAAAACACGCTGAAACCGTCATTGTCTCTATTTTTGTGAATCCCACACAATTTGGAGCCAATGAAGATTTAGATCGCTACCCACGTACCTTTGACGCCGACTTACTTGCCTGCCAAAACGCTCAAGTGGACGCCATTTTCGCCCCGTCTGTTGAAGTGATGTATCCTGACGGTTTGAAGGTTACGCATCACGCCGAAGAATCGCTCGCCAACCGCCTGTGCGGAGCCAGTCGAGTGGGACATTTTGACGGCGTAGTCACCGTGGTGCATCGGCTGTTTAGCGTGGTGGAACCTCAAATCGCTGTGTTTGGACAAAAAGATGCTCAGCAAGTTGCCGTCATTAAAGCCTTGATTGAAAGTGAAGCCTTCCCTATTCAGCTAGTCGTGCATCCTGTGGTGAGGGACAGCGATGGTTTAGCGTTGTCCTCTCGTAATCAATATCTTCAAACGCCCCAAGCGCGTCAAACGGCGTTGGCGTTGTTTGAAACCATGCAAGGGCTTGCGGTGGCATTTCATACCTTAAGTCAGGCTCCTTCCGCTCCACTGTTAGATCTTCAAAAAGCGTTTGAACTGTCATGGAAAGCACTACAGCCGATGTATCCTTTGGGGCAAGAACTGAAGTGGGACTATGTCGAAGCCGTCGATCATGACACCTTTGAAGCACAAAGCGTTTTAAGCTCCAATAGTCGCCTGCTTGTTGCGGCTCGATTGGGTGCGTTGCGTTTGATTGATACCTTACATGTGCAGGAATTGCTCGATGAAGTCAAAAGAGAGGGCTTGACATCCTCTCTTTAAAGCAATTTTAAAATAGTTTGATTAATTACAGTTTGGAGTTCTTGCTTTAAATTGACGCTGAGGTGAAAGCAAGGTTTGTTGTTGCATGTCTAAGCTCACCTTTTCAGGCTTGGTGAACTGTGCAATACGATACCTTTGAGCATCTCTATCACGTTGTCTTTGTATATCGGCTTGTCTGTCTCGCTCAAGCTGATCTAAACGAGCCATTTCCGCAGCGATGGCTTGTTCATCGGCGACGTTTCCATTTTGGCTTTGTATCACAACCGCATGAACAGCATTTAGTCCAACCAAGCTAACGCTTAAGGCAAGGACAAAAGTCAGTGCTTGTTTTGAAAAGAGTGCTTTCATTGGGTGTGTTCCTTATATTTGAGAAAATTTTTGAATCCAGATCCTGCTGATGATTAAAAATCCAAATCAGGCTTTTCACTTCTATCGGTAGATTTTCATCAAAGCTTTAGAGACTGTTACAAACTGTAATATAGTATCCGCTATATAAAACGGTCTAGGGTCTCTTCGTTGTCGCACCAATTTTTTTGTTTGGTTATGGTCGTTTATGTACACGCCCGCACAAAAAATATGAGGCTCCTAGAATAGCCTAAGTACAGAAAACTATAAATTCAGCTATATTAAACGTGCGTTGCACGCTTAAGCCGATCCAAAATCGCCAGCCACTCGGCTTGCTCAGGCGGAGCCTCAATCAAGATTTCCCCACAACCTAAAGCATCTAAGTGGCGTAAATCAGCATAAAGACGCTGTGCATAAAGTGCTGGCGAATGCGATGCTTCCACCCAGTGTATCGGCACTTGCAAGGAATCAGGCTTTTCGTGAAAGGCTAAAATACCCAAGGGCTTTTCACGTTTTGACGCCTTTTCCCACAAGATCTCCTCAAAATCCCCGACGTGAACCAACTGACTCGGTGTAGTGGGGGCATAGTGACGGGCGTACGTCCCTGAAGCCACCGTGTTTTCCGTGTCTTCTGCATAGTGATGCTTCACCGAAACCGCTACATCGTAAGCTTTGGCGACGGCTTCAACCGCTTCTTGGCTTACATGACCCAAGCGTAAAATCACGATGCCTTGCTTGCCGACATCACTACAATCGACAATCGTGGATTCTAGCCCTACGGTAGACGCCCCACCGTCTAAAATCGTGAACAAGAAAGTCCCTAACAAGGGAGAATCCTTGAAAGATTGCCAGACATGCTCTGCCGTGGTGGGGCTAATCTGCCCAAAGCGATTCGCCGAAGGAGCCGCCAAGGCTAGCCCACTTTCACGCAAGACTGCTTGTGCGATGGGATGCTCTGGTACACGCAAGCCCACGGTGTCTTTACCGCCTGTTACAAGGGACGAAACGGCGTCTGTTTTTTTGAGAATCAAGGTCATGGCACCCGCCCAAAAGGCAGACGCAAGGGCGTCTATAATGGGGTGATCCACCACGCCATAACGCTTCCAGCTCACGCCATCATCCGCCACGTGCAGAATCAAGGGATGTTGCGACGGACGTTCTTTAAACGCAAAAATACGCGCCACGGCTTTAGGGTTTGAGGCATCTGCCGCTAAGCCATAAACGGTTTCAGTCGGCAAGCCCACGAGTCCCCCCGCCTTGAGGGTATCAATCGCATCCGCCGTATCAGTTGTAAAAGGAGCTCGTTTCATCTTAAAATAGTAACACATAATTAGGTTTACGTCGCTTTAATAGCATAATGTTACAGTTATCTGTAAATGAACTTTCTATAGGCACCTAGAATAGCCTGAGTCTGCTTAATTCTTTAAAACACTTACAACCCGACTCCGAATACTGAAAAATAGCCTTTGGGATTCCGCCTAAATGGCTAGACGTGCTTGTTTTTCTTCTGTGGATGGCGTAAAATAAAACCCAACCCGCAAAGGATGCCCCGATGCTACACCTCAAGTTTCACGCCCTTGAAGCCGTTAGTCGTAATTACGCCCCAAACCTTGAAGCTCTCTTAAAAGACTTCCCACCACTCGATGCCAATGCGGTCGCCGTACTGTTATGGGGGCATATTCCCAAGCTCGGTTTGAAGCGACAAAAGCAGTTGTTTCAGTCCTTTAGTGGGGAATTGTTGTGGCAGTTGTTTTGGGTGCCTCCGCAATGGGGGGCGGAACATTTTGGCGAAAGCTTTTCATCTTTTCCTAGCACCTTGCTAAAAGCATGGGAAGAAAAGCAAGTCTATTTCAAAGAACATTTACGCACCGTTTTGAATCATTACCAAACCCAAGACGTCGGCTGGATGGGCTGCCATGACGAGCGTTTTCCCGAACGGCTTGCTCAAATCCATGAATCGCCTTCGATCTTGTTTTTTCAAGGCAATATAGCATTACTACAGTCGGAACATCCCTTTTTGTCCGTCGTTGGCACTCGGCATGCCAGTGATTATGCCTGCGAACAATTGATGCGTATTTTAGAAGAAGCGGCTCCCCTAAAGCCGTGCATCATCAGTGGGCTTGCCATGGGCATTGATGCGGTCGCCCACCAAACGGCGATCAATAACCAGCTCCCCACGATTGCGGTACTGGCGGGGGGCTTGGATTATGTCACGCCTCCGTGTAATGAGTATTTGGGTCGTGCGATTTTGGAAGAAAATGGCTTATTGTTGAGCGAAATGCCCTTGGGCGTTCCGCCTATACCGAAGTCGTTTCCTCGACGTAATCGCTTGATTGTGGGCTTAAGTCCTGCCTTGTGGGTGGTGGAAGGAAGCTTGTTGAGTGGCACGATGGTCTCCGCTCGCATTGCGTTGGAAGAAAGTCGAGATGTCGGCGTTCTACCTATGGATATTACCCGTGACGGTGCCGCAGGGCCGTTGAAGTTGTTGAAAGAAGGGGCGATGCCCATTAGTTGCGGTCAAGATTTGGCGGATTTGCTCGGGATTGTGGGGGCGGAAAAATTAGTTTCGACGATCAAAGTGCTTTCGGAAGAAAAACGCACCGACTTACTTGAAAACATTCAACGTAAAACGGCAAGTCCCAAAGTGGCTAAAGTCGAAGTAGAAGCGGTTGAAGAGATCGAAGAAAAAATAGAAAGCCCTCCAATAGAAGCCGAAGTGGATGAAGCAGACGACAACGTGTTGTTGTCTATTTTACGGCAAAGTAAAGCCAAAGAACTGCATGTGGATTCCATGGCGTTATTGTCAGGCATGAAGCCCCATGATGTCTTGGGGGAATTGAGTATTCTAGAAATTACGGGGCGTGTGGAGCGTCGTTCAGGAAACGTCTTCACGTTAGTGGTTTAATTCTCTTACATTTTCACAGTTCTGCTAAAACAATGTTATAATAAAAGCAAAACTGATTTTATGCCATTTAAAGAGGTCCCTTCTATGAAAATCCCCTTCAAGATTTTAGGCATTGCTTGCCTGTCGATAGTGGTTGCCCACTTTAGCGGATGCACCGCCCCCCCCACTGAACATAACGAATCGGTCACCCGCCCTGGGGAAGAAAAAATCACCTTCGCCCAAAATGTGCCGCCTGCGGAAGCCTTGAGCTTGATTCCGTTTCTAAGCGAAAGCCCCTTGCTTTTAACGATTACGGCGGATTTATGTGCGGAATGTCAAGCCTTAAAGCCTGTTTTAGCCGAAGTACGTAAATCCTATCTTCAGACCCCTGTCTTAGATTTAAACCTTAACCAAAAACCGCAATGCCCGCTTGGACTCAAAAATTATGATGCCCTCATGACCGCATACGCCCCTGTCGTCACCCCCACCTTGATTTTTATTGCCAAAGGGGGAGCGGTGTCGTCTATTTTAGCAGGGAATCAAAAGGTAGAATACCTACACGACGCCTTCAAAAAAATACAGTTGCCTAAGGAACAATCGCCCAAAGTCCTTCCCAATCCCAATAGCCTATTGAGTTGTGGCTAATGATGCTACTCGATTTTTTAGACGGCATGGGGCAAGAAGCCATGAGCTGGGTGCAGGGGCATCCGCTTGGGTGGTGGTCGCCGTTATTTGCCTTTGTTTTGGGCTTATTGAACACGTTGAATCCGTGTAACGTAAGCGTTCTGCCCTTGTGGGGGCTTTACCTGTTTGGGGAATCGCCTCTTCAAGAAACCACGCATGATTCACCTGATTTTCAAGTACGCTTAAAGGGGTTTCGTCGCTACTTGCACCTCAGTATTTTGTTTACCACGGGTATGGTTTTGGCGTTGTCTGTTTTGGGATTTATAGCCTTGCAGTTACGCTGGATCGTATTTGGGGCGTGGAATCAGCCGTGGGTGTGGTCGGTTGCTGGGGGATTCACCTTTCTTTTGGGGCTTTCCATCCTACAAAAATGGGATGTCTCTTCCTGGCTTCAAAACGTCACGCAAGGGTTGTTTAAAATCAGTCAACTGTCTTGGCTTGAAGCCTTAAAACCCTTGCTTTTAGGGGTGAGTTATGCGTTTATTCTTTCACCGTGTAGCACCCCGTTTTTGCTCGCTTTAACGGTGCTGTTACTACATAGCCCACACCCTGCGGTGAGTCTGCTCAGTATTGTACTCTATAGCTTTGGGCAAGGACTCTTGTTTTTGCTTTTGCCGTGGGTCTTACCCTTTTTACAAGAACGCTTAGAATCTTCGTGGTTGGAGCGTTTACAACAGGGTAGTGCGTGGCTTTTGCTGGTGATGGGGTTGTGGCTGATGCTATATCCGCTTCTTTCTCAATAGGTGGATTCTAGGCTTCGAGAACGATTTACGTCGCCTCTAGGACGTCTTGGATGCTTTGAAAACGTCCCTTCGCTTGATTCAACAAGGCTTGACTGGCTTTAATATGCGTAACACCCTCTTCAAAGAGCGTCAAAGATTCTTCAAGAGGCAAGGCTTCTTGGCGAAAACGTTCGATAATCTCGCTCAAGGCTTGGGTGTGCTGGGTAAAGGTTTGGGTGGATGTCATGTGTCAGGCTCCTTAATTTTTGTAACATACTAACACAAAAGTCTTCTCTTGAGACGTTTATGCGACTGTGGTCAAAATACATGATTAAGGAAATGGAGATTCAACAAATGGGAATGAACGTAAATCCATCAGGAAGTTATAATGCACCGATGGGCGGGCAAAATATTCCAGCTGAAAAGAAGAAAGACGGCTTGCCTGTCGGACATATCGCCACAACGGCGGTTGTGGGAGCAGGTACTTTAGTATACAAACAGTTGGAATATGCAAAGAGAAAAGAGATCCTTCCCCTTTTGAACGACCCTAATTCAGAAGTTTCTCAATACCTCGCAAAGTCAAAGACTTATCTTGAAAACATGAAGCTTAAGAACGATTTAACTTTCGGTGAAAAAATAGAAAAATTTGAGACACAGAAAATAGTAGAGGGATTGGAAGAATTACCTAAAATGGACTTAGACAATACCTTAAAACATGTCGGCAAAAACGTCGCTTGGGCAGCACTCTTCGCTGGCGTGACCGCTGGCGTTTACGGAGGCGTCAAAGCACTCACGGGCAACAAAGAGGCTCCGCCACAAGCCCCTCCAAACGTTCCACCCACCGCCTAGTTTAAACTTCATACCGTTTAATTGGTATCAGTTAAGCGTGCCAAGTCTTCGGGGGTGTCTACCCCCACAGGGGCTGAACTCACCACGCCTGCGTAAATGCTCATGCCTAAGGCTAAGGCTCTTAACTGTTCAAGCTGTTCGGCATGTTCTAAGGCATCTTCACCAGCTTCTACAAAACGTTGCAAGGCTTTAACTTTATAGGCATAGACCCCGATATGTCGAAAATACGTCGTCGACGTGGGCTGAGCGTGTTTGGCTACGTCAAGTCCTGAGCGAAGAAAGGGAATCGGCAAGCGACTAAAATACAAGACTTTGCCTGTTGGTGTATATAAGGCTTTGACACGGTTCGTATTATTCAGCAACTGCGTTGCTTCGTCTTGGGTTTGAAGACTTTCTGACGAAAAATAGGGCGTCACCAGTGTCACAATGTCCGCCTCATTAGCATAGGCTTGCATGGCGTGAAGCAAGGTGTCGAGGTGTTCAGGAGAAATAAACGGTTCGTCGCCTTGCAGGTTAATTACCCAGTCATACGCATCAGGTTTGTTTTGACTAATCGCTTGAAAGGCTTCCCAAATACGGTCACTGCCTGATGCGTGATCCGTCCGAGTCATCACCGTTCTTGTTTCAAACGGGATTAACGCCTCTTGAATACGCAGATCATCGGTGGCAACAATATAGCGACCTTCCACCAAACGGCTTTCTTTCACCCGTTCAACGACGTGTTGCACCATGGGCAAGCCCTCAATCATCGCCAAAGGCTTACCAGGAAAGCGAGTGGATCCATAACGGGCGGGAATAATCGTCACCACACGCTTGAGATCAAGCGTCCCATGGGCATCTTCGTTCTTTGTAACAAGTTCTAAAGTTTTTGAAGCATCTCGTCGATACATGGCGGAGCAGTCCTCATGTTTTTGGAATAGGTCAACGCCAATCCTATTCTTATTCTAATATAAAGGATTTTTTTGTGAAACCACCTTATTCCCCTTATGACAGGGCTTATGAAAATCCCCGTACGCCCGCCTATTCATTTTCGATGCACGTGCAGGAAAATGACATGATTTTCCCCAAAAACAGGCGTTACAACGGCTTGCGTCAAGAAAATGGCTTGTGGATTAAGTGGATCCCCAGCCCTGCCTTAGCCAAGTGGAAAAGCAGGCCTTTAGAGGGTTTGTAAGACCCTTAACTAAAGAAGGCTTTGCGAAAATCCTGCTCCTTCCCCTTAAATGGGGAGGGAGTAAAGCATTTTGAAAACGCTAGCACAAAATTATATTGAGGCGGTATTATAAAAGGAGAAAGCGTTTTTTGTTCCCTCGCTTTAAATTTTAAGGAAAACCCTATGCGTTTAGCGTCTCTCTCGACCTGTCAATCCCAAGCCAATCCTCAAATAGGGATGTCAAGTCCAGCTTTTACAAGCCTAGCCCCCAAAAGCGGATGCCTTTACGCCTAGTAGCCGCATCCAACGGCAGGGGTTTTCAGTGGAACAACTTCAAAAGGAAATTCTTCCAAGACTTCAAACGAATATTCAAAAATTAGAGGAAGCTATAGAGCGAGGTGACACATACGATTATTTTGAAGGTGCTCATGTATCCGCAATTGATATATGGAAAGATACCTATAAGTTCATAAGCAATCATATCGAAGGTAAAGCTTTAGATGAAAGAGTTGAGATAGACAACCTTAATTTCGAGTCATTAGACTTAAGTGGTGCTGACTTATATAAAGCCCATTTAAAAGATGCTAATTTATGTGGTGCCAACTTAAGCGGAGCAAACTTAATAAGCGCTAATTTGGTTGGAGCAGACGTATCTTCTACAAATCTAGAAAACGCTGACTTATCCTTTGCGAATTTAAGTGGTGCTAACCTAACAAATGCTCATATTGTTTTAAAAAATGGCGAAATTGCGTATTACCCCCATGTGAATTCGGAGGGTCAAAAACCTACGATAATGTTTAAGAACCTATCTTCATGAAAGTTGTATTCTTTTGAACAGAGTACAGCAATGAGATATTTTGACCTGTGTTTCGGCTGAAGACACACTAATCTCATAGTCTTTACTCAAACGTCGTGACCCATTCATCCAACTGAATGTACGTTCTA
>CANGYO010000004.1 GCA_947458095.1 Vampirovibrionales bacterium
CAGGGAAGACTTTGGGTCATTTCTTCAAGGAATCGGTGTTGGGGGCAGGCATCTTGGAGCAGGTAGTCGGCGAAGTGCATAAGAACGTCCTCAAAACAATGTTATGCTCTTATTTTACCAAAAACAACCGACTTTCTCTGTACCTTCTCTTAAATGTTTTAAAGTTCTTCTCGCTAAAAATAGCGAGAAGAACTTTAGACCTTTTTTCAAAAACACTAGGTATTTTGGCTTGGTGAAATAGGTAAGAGACCACCCAGTTTACCCTGCTTTTGAGCTTTAATGGCAGCCGTTTGTTCGAGCATTCCACTTAGCTGTTGATACAAAGTTGCCACTTGCATGTTAGGATCAGCTCCAAGAGCAGCCCCACCCCCCATGCTAAAATTAGAAAGTCCATTCCCCACGCCGTTATTCAGGGTACCCAAGGCTTCCATAAGCTTGACAAGAATGTCATCATGCTCCGTCATAATCTGCGATGTGTTCAGTCGATCTTCATTGGCGACAACGGCATAAGTAAATGCATCCTGTTTTTCAACTGCGGAAGGGGCGAGCTTGTCGTGAACACCAGCTCCTTTACCAAACTCATAGAGGTTACTGTAATTGATGCTGGCTCCCAATTTAGGGTTACCTTGAAGGAGGTTGTTTTCAAGATTTTGTTCAAAGGCTTGCTGTTCTTCAGCCGTAATTTGACCGTCACCACCTTGAATGGTATTGTCCATCACCAAGCGAGCTTGGGTGAGTTCCATGGCACTTAATTCGTCAGAACCTGCAATAGAAGGGTAGAGGCGTTGGAGTCTTTCCTTAGCTTGAGGAATCATGTTGGTGTCTTGACCGAGCAATCCACCTGCATCGATGAGTTCTTCTAGGTCTAATCCACCACTTTTATTTTTATCATTTTTTAGAATAAAGGCAATTGATTGCTTATCCGCTCCGTCTTCTTGAATTTGAAACGGTTTATTGACATTTAAATTGAAAAATGGATTGTTATAATTCATGGTCATAGCAGGGTATTTCCTTAGATTTTTTATGGGGGTATAGTCGTTTTAGAGTTTTCTGAACTTAGGCTAGACGAGGAGCCTAGATTATTTTGTGAGGACGTGTAGACAGACCTACATAACAGAACAAAATAATCGTAGCTACAAAGTATAGACACTGGACAGGAAATTATAAAACGACTATATTTCTTGAACAGATGCCCTATACAAGAGGGCTACTCTAATAAAAGCGGTTTCAAACCTTCGATTGCGAAATTGTTACAATGCGTGAAAGAAGCTGTTATAGAAAGGTCAATGCGACTACACTAAGCCTTATACCATTTAAACGAATGAAAAGCGACTAGGTGGATTCTAGGACCCTAGACTCGCAGATGTGTGAGGTGTACAAAACGTACATAAGCACATCGAGAATCGTAGCGACAACGAAGACGCCAGACGCTATTCATTCGTTTAAATGGTATGAAACAACGGTGCTTGACGAGACGACATGGGGTTGGTATACGCGTTCTGCATCGGGGGAGCCGTCTTGGCTTGCTGGGCTTTATAGTCAGTGCTTCGATCCTTACGAGTGAACAAACATGCCACCGTCGGAGGCATCGCATACAAGCCTGCTCCTGTTGCCACGGTAGCTAAAAAGCTGTACACCGCTTTTTTATCTGAATGTTTCCCAAACTTTTTGTCCAGTGTGGGTTCAATCGACTTCTGCACGATGTTGGGAATCACCATGTTGGCAAACCCATACCATGCAAATTTCACAATGGCTTCAAAACGTTCGACGGGGTCTCGTGCTGAAAGGATAAGTCCGCTATAGCCAAAGGTGCCAAAGCTTGAAAAAACTTGAAGATCACTGATGTCACCCATGTCGCCTGTAATTTCACCCGTTTCACGATTCTTAAAACTTAGCAAATCTTGTAAGGACGTTTTACTCCCTTTTTCGGGAAAGAGAATTGCCAAATGTTTTAATCGACCTTTTTTTAGCTGATTATGCACTTTAGCCAGCGATTCAGTGAATGGTACTTTAAACTGCTTCGTTAAAAAAGCAGGCAAGTCTGCTCCCTTTTTCATTTGATGATACGCCCACCCTGAAGTAACACCGCCTATGGCTAAACTTAAACCCACTGCTTTTCCAATGGTTTCGAGTTGCGTACGTTCAAAGGCATAGCGTTCTTTTTTGTGGACGTCTGTTTCAGTGGCGTTCTTTTTCTTATGGTCTGTGTCATCATCACCCAAGCCCACCAAATCCACAAAATTATGCGTTTTAAACGTTTTACTGGTGAGATAATTCCGCAGATACATCGCTGAATAGTCGGTGGCAGCGAGTACAGGCAAGGTCGCCAGTGCAACGCCTAAGCCTTTCCATGCTAATGCATTTTTCTGTTCCGCCGTGCCATGTTTGAGCGTATTTAGGTGGGCATCATAGATTTTTTCAACGCCCTTGCTAAACTGAAACGTCGCCATGTAAGACCCGACTTCTTGAGCAGCCTGCTGGTAGAATTGATCGATACGTTCATTAAGGTTCATGCCCAACAAAACGTGAGGCACACCAGATCCTAAGAATTCTTGCCAAAAGAAGCGTTGACCAGAACTTTTTGCAATGGGGGCGAGCCATTTAACCAGTTTATCAGACATTGAAAAGCCTCAACTTAGAGTGACTAAGATCTTAGTATACCTTAAGAAACAGCCTTGTCAACTATTTAATGTAAAGCCTCCTTTAGCCAGGAATGTTGCCACGCTACGCTCGCAATGCCCGTGTTTATTGGGGATTTTCTCTATAACTTGAGCTACAAACCTTGAGCCAGTAAATCATGCAAGTGCAAGACGCCCACAATTTGAGCCGTTTCATCTTCCACCACAATGGCGGTAATTTTTCGCTCTTCCATGTGACGCAAGGCCTCCACGGCTAATGCCTGCTTTGAAATCCGCTGAGGGGACGGACTCATCACGCTATCTACCAGCACTGCTCCAATTTCTCCGCCATGCTTCATCAACGCACGACGCACATCGCCATCCGTCAAAACACCGCATAAATCGCCTGCTTGGCTTTGAACAAGGGTCATGCCCATTTTCTTTTGGCTCATTTCAATGAGGGCGTGCAGCAATAAATCGTCAGACGTCACGTAAGGCAAAGCGTCGCCTGTGTGCATCAAATCCGCCACCTTGAGCAATAGTCGTTTACCCAACATGCCAGCAGGGTGAAATAACGCAAAATCACTCGACGCAAAGCCCTTATTTTCTTGAAGCACAACCGCCAACGCATCGCCTAAGGCGAGGGTTGCCGTCGTTGACGCCGTGGGAGCCAATCCCAAGGGACAGGCTTCTTCAGGCACAGCGACATTTAAAATCGCCACGGCTTGTTTGGCAAGCGTTGAATGAGCCTTTGCCGTCATGGCGATAATTGGCGTTTCAAGGGTATGCAGGCTCGGCAATAAGCCCAAGAGTTCTTCGGTTTCTCCGCTATTGGAAATGGCAATCACTACATCGTGCGAGGTCACCATGCCCAAATCGCCGTGACGTCCTTCCGCAGGGTGCATAAAATACGCAGGCGTGCCTGTGGAACTCAAGGTTGCCGCCATTTTACGCCCGATATGCCCTGATTTGCCCATGCCTGTAATCATCACCCGACCCCCTTTGGCTTGCCGAGCTTCAATCAACGCTACAGACGCCAAAAAGCCGTCGTCAATCGATGCTTTCATGGCTTGAACCGCAAGGCTTTCCACATCCAAGACATGTAAAGCGGTTTGACGGATACGTTCGTTAGTTTGTAAAGGGGGTTTGAGTGTCATCATGACTCTATTTTAAGGCAATCATATTTAAAAAGAAAGCCTTTTATAGTTTGGCTTCGACACTGCTGACCTTGTCCTGCATGGATTGCGTGCGATCGGTGCGGGTGCCAAGCTTGATCGTACTGGTAATACGAGGCGCCCCTTGGGCGTGGACGGCTTCGTGGCAGGCTTTTACGCACGCCATGACGTCATCCCACTCGCCTTCAATGTTCGTGCCATACGCATGCAAATGATGCGACAAACCTCGTTCTTGAATGATGCGTTCACAAGTCACCACATAGGCGGAAACACTCACACCGACGCCTAAAGGCACAATACAGAGATCTAAAATAACGTGCATAAAAGAGATTCCTTTTTAATATAAGTCACTAAAGGCGGAGGGATTCACAGGCATCTCAAGGGCGGCTTGGGCAATGGCGACACAGGCGGAAGAACCAATGCGAGTGGCACCTGCGGCTTGAACGGCAAGGGCGTCTTCTAGGGTTCGGATGCCTCCGCTGGCTTTGATGCCCACATGAAACGCCCCCAAGTCATCGAGCGTTTTACGAATGAACGCAATGCGTTCAGGGGTGGCTCCGATGCCTTCTTTCAAGTAGCCTGTCGACGTTTTAATGGTGTCAATATCCGCTTCAACGGCTTGGGCAATGGCAAAACGCAGTTCGTCTTCGCTGAGCAAATCAACTTCTAAAATAAGCTTAATCGGCATATCATCCGCCACCATACGCAAGCCTTGCAGTTCTTTGAGCGTGAACTCGCCACCGATTTCATGGTCTTTTTTGAGAAAGGCGACGTTCATTACCACGTCAAACTCTTCGGCACCAGACCCTTGAGCGGTGGTGATTTCTTGCAGTTTGGTGCTGGAATAACAAGCCCCAATCACAGGGCATTCTTCGTGATCTTGACGGCTCACGGGGCGTTCAGGAAAGCCTGCAACCGCCGCAAGAACCACGCTGGTTTTATGCCCCAAGGCTTCACGAGCCGTCAATACGTGTTCTGGTCGTACGCAGACGGTTGCCATGCCGTATTGTTTGGCTTCTTCACAAAGTTGGCGAACGCTGGCGTGGGCATCTTCACCGTATTGAAAGCTTAGTTTGGTGTGTTCAAGTTTGCTAATTAGTTGCTGGGCTGGGCTGGGAGGCGTTGTCATAGAGGGAGGGATCCTTTTTTTAGTTTGGTACCTTTTTATCATAGCCTCAATCTGTTTTTTCATCAATATATAATGTCTGCGAACATTTAGTTTCTTTTAATAGTAGCTTTTTTCTTTTTAAGATAGAATAATAGCATTGCATTGATTAAAATTTAAAAAGGACGTTTTACTATGACAACGCATCACCCCCTCATTATTATTGGTTCAGGACCTGCGGGCTTTACCGC
Organism: Vampirovibrionales bacterium; assembly: GCA_947458095.1. Taxonomy (GTDB): domain Bacteria; phylum Cyanobacteriota; class Vampirovibrionia; order Vampirovibrionales; family JAJTHC01; genus JAJTHC01. The sequence continues at coordinate 5,150 of CANGYO010000004.1, forward strand.
AGGCATTTACGCCGCTCGTGCGGATTTAGCCCCCCTCATTTTTGAAGGCATCCAACCTGGAGGTCAACTCACCATCACCACCGATGTCGAAAACTTCCCTGGTTTTCCCGACGGCATTATGGGTCCCGACCTCATGGATGCCATGCGAAAGCAAGCCCAACGCTTTGGAGCAACCACCGCTTACGAAATGGTAACGAATATCGATTTTAGCAAGCGACCTTTTGCTGTAACGACTGATAGCAAAAGCTATACCGCTGATGCGTTAATCCTTTGCACAGGGGCTTCCGCCATTACAGGGGGCTTGCCAAATGAAGCGGAACTCATGGGGCATGGGCTTTCCGCCTGTGCGACTTGTGATGCCTTTTTCTTCCGTGGCAAAGAAGTCGTGGTCGTCGGTGGAGGCGATTCTGCGATGGAAGAAGCGCATTTCTTGACGAAATTCGCCACGAAAGTCACGATCGTGCATCGTCGTGATGCCTTTAGAGCGTCCAAAACCATGCAAAGCCGTGTGCTTGAAAATCCGAAAATCAACGTCATTTGGAATACCGAAGTCGTGGAACTCATCGGCAGCAAAGAAACAGGCTTGACGGCTGTGACCCTTCAAGCGAAAGACGGCGAACGCACGAATTTCCCCACCAACGGCTTATTTTACGCCATTGGTCACAAACCCAATACCGACTTGTTTAAAGGCGTGTTGGATATGAATGAGGTGGGCTATTTAAATGTCGCTTCGCCTTCAAGTAAAACGAATGTCGAAGGCGTCTTTGCGGCTGGCGATGTCTGCGATCCGCATTACCGCCAAGCCATTAGTTCCGCTGGGGCAGGCTGTATCGCTGCCATGGATGCCGAACATTTCCTCTCTAGCCAAGTGACTAGCCTGGTTTAATACCAAATAAACGAATAAATTTCGTGTTGTCTCTTCGTAGCGACAAAGTATAGAAGGCTTTGTGAAACTCGAAAAACACACCGTCATTGCGAGCGTAGCGTGGCAATCTGCCTCCCACAAAAGGTTTTCGCAGAGCCTTCTATAGACACTGAACAGGAAATTATAAAGATGACTATAAAAGACAAGGTTATCCTGATTACAGGCGCCAGTAGCGGAATCGGTAAAGCCATTGCCGAAACGCTGGATGCCTACGCCTCTCGCTTGGTGTTGGTGGCTCGCCGTGGCGATGCCCTGCGTGCGTTGGCGGATTCCCTTCAAAGCGAAAGCCTTGTGATTGCGAGCGACTTGCTTGAAACGTCGACGCTGGAAAGCCTTGTCGATCAAGCTGTTGAGCGATTCGGACGGCTGGATGTGCTTATCAATAACGCAGGCATCGGGGGAAAGGTGGGGCTTTTGCCTGAACTGCCTGACGCGCAGATTCACCAGATGATTACCTTGAATCTCACCGTGCCGATTTTGCTGTCGAAGTATGCGGTGGCTCAATTTACGCAACAAGGCGAAGGCGGAACGGTGTTGAATATCAATTCCATTGCAGGTAAGTGGGCGTTTCCCTATTGGAGCGTTTACGATGCTTCAAAAGCAGGATTAAAAGCCTTTGCCGAAGCCCTAAGTGAAGAGCAACGCAGCAACAACACACGTTTCATCAGCATTTACCCTGGAGCCTGTGCCACGGATATTTGGGATAGCGTCGATCTCGCCCAAGCCCCCGATGCGTCGGGGATGCTCGCCCCTCAACAGGTGGCGGATGCCGTGCTGTATGCCTTGAATCAACCGCAAAGCCTGCTTATTTCGGATATTACCTTGATGCCCACGAAGTCTTTATTGTAGAAGAAACCAAAACTTAAACAAAATACATCTTTGGGAGGGGGCAAGGCGTCCTCAAAGTCGTCACAATAAGAAGGAGAGAGAAAAAATACCTGAGGGACGACGAGATGAATCCAATAACTTTAAACGCATTACGCTTTTTTCTGGTGGCTTTGCTACTCAATACCGTATTAAACACGGCATGCCCCGTGCAAGCCGAATCCCTATTCTTGCCGAATACCAACGGCATGCACCCACGAGCCAATGCCCCTCGCATGTTGTACAGCCCCCCACGCCCCCAGCAGGTCGGGGATTTGGTCACCATTAAGGTGGAAGAAAGCACCAAGCGTCAAAATAAAAACACGATTCAGATTCAAAAAGATTCGACTTTTGACGAAAATACGTCCACAGTCGTCAGCAATGCGGCGACGACTTTAGCCAACACTTTTGGTTTGGGTGGACTTTCTAGGTTTGCTCAATTGCCCAATTTAGGGGGCATCGTCAATAATAATACGACCAACAGTCAAGGCACGGCCACGCAAAACCAGTCCTTTAATGATATGTTCACCTGCCAAGTCGTACAAGTTTTACCCAACGGCAACCTGATGGTACAGGGACGCAAAACCATTGCGTTTTCTAAAGAAAAGACCGATGTGTACGTCACAGGCATTGTGAATCCGTACTTTTTAAATAGTGAAAATCAAATCTCGTCTCAAAAAGTCGCCAATATGCAGATTGTGGTGGCGGGGCAGGGCATTATTAGTCGATCTCAAAACGACAGTATTTTCTCAAAAATCATGAGCAAGTTCCAATAAAAATATCCAAGCCTTTGCTTGAAGGAAATCTAACACCATGCGTTATTTAAATACCTCTTCTAAGCATCTATTTAACTCCTTGACTTCACTATTAACCTGTAGTGCTTTACTTTTTGGCGTCTTAGGCACAGAACTAGTTCTCCCTTATGCCGAAGCTAGAACCAGCATCAGCCTAAAAAACTTGGTTAGAATTAAAGATGTTCGCATGAACCAAGTCGTCGGCTACGGCTTAGTCGTGGGCTTAAACGGCACAGGCGACAGTTCAGTCGCCACTCGCACCGCTCAATGGAATATGCTCAACAATTTAGGCGGAAGAATCAGCAACCCCAACGACTTGCAAGGCTCGAATGCGGCTCAAGTTATGGTGATTGCCAAGATTCCTCCCTTTGCTAAAGCAGGCGACAGCATTGATGTCACCCTTTCAGCGATCGGCAAGGTCAAAAGCTTAGAAGGCGGTGTCCTGATTTCGTCTCAGCTACTCGCAGCAAATGGCGAAGTTATTGCGGTCGCTCAAGGCCCTGTTTCAACAGGAGGCTCTTCGGTGTCATCTGGCGGATCTTCCAAGCAAACGGCGATTACCACCAGTGCGAGAATCCCCAATGGGGGGATTATTGAGCGAGAAATGAATACGCAAGTGGGGGATTCCACAGGGTTGACGCTCGTCTTAGACCGCACGGATTACACACTCGCCAACCGCATCGCCGCAAAAATCAATACCAGCCTATGCCCTGCCGTCGCCTTAGATGGCTCTTCCATTCGTGTGGAATTGCCCACCCGTTATCTGAACAATCGAGTCGCTTTTGTATCCGTTTTAGAGCAACTCACCGTCGATGTGCCGAATGACAACGCCAAAGTCGTCGTGAACGAACGCACAGGCACGGTGGTTATTGGCAGTAGTGTCAGGCTCTTGCCTGCGGCGGTGGCTCATGGGGGGATTACGGTGACCATTCAAAGTAATACGGAAGCCGTTCAACCCAATGCATTCGCTGGTGGAGACACGGCCTTGGTCACCAATGACAAGGTGGATATTACCAAGGAAAAGGGGAGCCTGATTGAGTTAGGGGCGAATAATACCTTGCACGATTTGGTCACCGCTTTAAATGCGATCGGGGTTACGCCCAGCGACCTGATTTCAATCTTACAAGCCTTGAAAGCAGCAGGATCCCTAGAAGCGGAGCTGGAGATTATATAGGAGCGTCTGGCGTTATGGAATTATCATCTTTTGCAGTTCCCAACATTGCGTTGCCTCCTGCGGAATTGCCTGCTTACAAGTTTAAGCAGAACAATTCACTCACACCTGAACTGGCGAGTGACAAAGCCGATGTGGCGAAACCCATGGCAGAACGGCTTAAAGACTTACGAGCCAGCTTTTTGGATCCTCAAACGCCCAAGCAAAAAGAGTTAAAGGGGGCGGCTCAACAGTTTGAAGCGGTATTCCTTCAGCAATTATTGGAAGCCATGGATTCAACAGTGGATCGTGAAGAGGGCTTTTTTAGTGGAGGAGAAGCCGAAAAAACGTTTCGGGGTATGTTGAATCAAGAAACGGCGACGAACATTAGTAAGCAAGGTGGTCAGGGCTTTGGTTTGGCGGAGTCCGTATATCAGCAGTCGGTTTTACTGTACGATGTGAAATAGATGAAACGGTTTTTGGGAATCCCATGTAAATATTTGTAACAATTTTAAGCCCTTTGTAACACTTTATTTCTATTCTTGACAATTTGTTGTATTCTAAAATTACTCTGATGCAATGTTTTTTCTATTAAGATGCTAGTCTTAGGCTGGCTTCTTATCAAGAATTACAAATCCTCCTTTGTGGGAGGGTTTTTTTTGTCTTTTTTGTTCGGCTTACTCCCTCCCCTTTAAGGGGAGGAAAACAATCTTCTCATTCACGAAGGGAATCTTCACCTTTAGGAAGGAGAGGTTGGGAGAGGAAACCAACGGTTTTCTTTCCCAAGAGAAAAAGTCAGAGACTTTTTCGACCATGGTGGGGTGGGGAGTAGATGCAAACACTGGTTTTCAGACATCCCCCCTCTCCCTAGCCCTCTCCTCAAGGAGAGGGAACAGGATTCTTGCAGAGGCATTCTACAAAAGGCGGATGCCCCCAGATTCAACCTGCCACGAGCTTAAACTCGCTTTTTTTTCAGCAAGCAGACTGTGAAATTGATGTTGCGTGTCCACATAAGGTGTTGTCAAAAACACCTGAGACGTCTGCGGAAAAATATGCAAGAGTTGAGCCTGCCTGTCCGCATCCAGTTCCGCCATAATATCGTCCAACAAAATAATGGGGGACTTGCCTAAACTGCCTTCTAACATGGCGAGTTCGGCGAGTTTCAAGGCAATGACCACACTGCGTTGCTGCCCTTGGCTGGCATACATGGTGACATCCACCTTTTGAGCATTTTCAACAAAGTGAATGCCAATATCATCCCGATGCACACCCCATGCCACCGTTTGCCGACGTAACTCTTGAGGCATCACCTCTCGCAGGTGGAGAATGCACGCTTGCACCCATTCCGCTTCATTGAGGCTCGACAAAAACGACAGACCGTCCGTCCAATTATGTAAAGAATAGGTCAAGGTCGGTGTACCGTCATGCCCTTGACTCAAGCCTTGATACAACAGGGGTAGATGCGTCTGTAAGAGCCGAAGGGTTTCAAGGCGTCCTGTTAAAATACGCCATGCCACCGCAGCCAGTTGGTGATTCAAGACGTCTAGTAATTCCACCTGCTCCGTTTGTGGGGTGGGGAAGTCCATTTGCTTGAGCAAGGCACTTTTTTCGCTGATGGTTTTCTTCCATATTTGCAGATGCTCCAAATGCAGGGGGACACGTTGCACGGTGGCTAAATCCAGCCAGCGACGGCGACTTTGCGGCATGCCACGCACAATGTCTAAATCCGACAGATAAAAAGACACCGTTGGTAAACGCCCGATGATTTCACTTCGAGACTTACAACGCTGTGAATCAATCAAAAATTGTGTCTTCCACTTCTGGCTAACAAAACCTGTGGGAGAGGTCACCTTGTCGGGCTGAAAGCGGGCTTCTAAATCAAGCCCACCAGCCAAATGCAAGGCGACACGAGATCCCTGCCCCAAAAACGGATCGTCCACCGTGGCATCGAGCAAGCCCCCACGAGCGTGACGAATGAGTTCGCTGTCTCGGCTACTACGGTTAGAACGTCCGTGAGAAAGGTAGTAAATCGCTTCAAGCAGGTTGGATTTGCCTTGCCCGTTCTGCCCCACAATCAGGTTGATTTGGTTTAAGCCTTCCCAATTGAGTTGTGAAAAATTGCGAAATTGCCATAAATCCAGCCGTTCAATATAAAGCATTAGTTGGATTCACCATGTAGGTAGGGCAAGCCCTTTGCCATACGTTGCAAGCCTAAGGCGACCCCAAAGACCAACGAACCTTCCAGCATCATGAGCGTACCTGTAAAAATGCTCGGGAATAGGGCTTCGTTTTTGAGTAAGCCAAAGCTCAATAAAATCAGCATGACAAAGGCCGTAAGCGACACAAACTTATAGCCTCCCGCATACGGATAGCCATAAAACTGCCCCGAAAACACAAAGTTCGTGACGGTTTGAATCATAAAGTAAATGCTTAAGGCGACTCGTTCGTCCAAAAATGAATCATGCGGATACACGGTTAATAAAGTGCCAATCACCAGTGTTAAGACCGCCGATGCCAAGCTGGGCAAGAAACCCGGTAATTCACGAGCCTGAAAGCTTCGGATGCCTTTCATCATGCCCGCCATGATGAGCAAGGCACCGACGATTTCTCGAAAGAAGCCTTCACCTGCCATCGCAGGAAGCGTAAGGGATCCCATGCCTAAGGAAAACAAGACCAAGCCTTCGGTGTAGAAAAAGGGCCAGCATTTTTCGAGCGTTTCATCGACGATTTCAGGCGCTTCAATCGGCTCTTTTGTTTTTTGAGCCGTTTTGCTTTTGGGTGTAGGATGTGGGGTATTGTCTTCTGTTGTTTGAGTGATGAGTTCATCATTAGATTCAATCGTTTTAGGCACAGAAACAGACGAGATGCCTTTGGCTTCAACTGAAACGACTTGCTCTTCAGGTGGTAAAATGGCTTGCGAAAAGGACGGAGGTAAACCCATCATACAAAACCCCTTCTCAATAGGAATATGCTTCATTATAGCATAAAACAGTGGCTTTGTCCCCCCTCCTAATTTTAGGAGAGGGGACAGGAAGATTCTTCAAAATACGATAGCACTTTCTCAAATGCTTTGGGTTTAATGCTATTAAGTTTCACTTTAATTTAAGGATTTTTATCATGAACGCAGTTAACCCTAGTTTTAATAACCCACAAACGACTATGCCTCCTGCTTATACGGTGGATCCTAAAGTCTTAGAAAAGCTAAAAAATACGAACGTTTCACAAGTGAATCCGCCTGTGGAAGAAGACAACTTTGTGCATCAAAATGTTGACGACAAGCAAAACAAGGACGTGAAGAAAAAGAAGCCCTTTAACCCGTAGAAGTGGATGGTTTTAACACCTTTGATTGCGGTTGTAGCGACCCCATTAATTGCGGTTGGGGTTGCGGGGGCATGGTTTATGCACACGCCTTCTTCTTTAAGTAAGGATTTGACGCCTGAAAAATTGACCAAAATGTTGGAAGCCTACGGTCGAAAAGAAAAAGTCAAGATCCCTGAAGGCTTAAAAATCCCGACCTACACAGGTAAGAATTTAGAGGATCCTTCTTTCCTTCAACAAGGTACGATGGGCTTAATAAAAGGCTTGCGTCATTTACCTAAAGACAATAAGTGGGAAATCCTGAAATATGTCTTGAGTCCTAAAGGGATTAAGGATGCCGTGCAACTTCCTATGATCTTTTTAGATCTCTGTTTTGGCAAGTTGGAACGTTTACAAACAAGGGATTTCTCCTTTATTGCCAATGTTTTCGCTAAAGGGGGAACTGTCACGACAAAATATGGTCAAAGTCTTGCCGACATCGTCAAACAAAATGTGCTTAATTCCCACGCCAATGTCATGAAACTAAAAAAAGCAAAAGCACCTAAAAAAGAAATTGATGAAGCCATGGCAAGCTTTGAATCGAATCGGAGGTTGTATCAGTCCATTTCTCAATTACAGAGTCAAGAAGTCCAACTCACGAAAAAAGAAGAAAAGCATTTCACCCATCTATATAAAGCAAAAGTCGCTGAATACAATAAGGACAATCCAGACAAACCTCTTTCAGTAAAACCTTTAAGTGCTTTAAAGAAAATTCAAGCGTCTACAGCACTTGGTGTGATTCAAGACGATGTGTTTTTCAAGTTGCCTCGTACCGATGCACGAGCCGATAATGCCGTCAATAATTTCGAACTTATGGTTCACTTTAGTGCGATTCAAGAAGCCGGCAAAGCGATTCTTACAAAACAAGATGCCAGTCTTGCATCTAAAGACGATATTGTAAAGTCTGCCTTAGAAAAAGTAGCACCTATTATAGAAGGATCCAACTTCAAAAATGAAGTCAAAGGACTTGAAGCCATGCGTGCCTTACAAGCAGAAGCAGGGGTGCTTGAAGGACTTGCCCCTAAACCACTTCATTTTTCCACCATCAAAGGGATTGACGGGCTTGATTACGGCGTGGTTGTCATGGAAAGAATTAAGGGGGCGGGTGACTTGTCTAAAGTTACCTTAAATGCCGTAATGTCTGAAAACCCCTTTGATTTAAGTTCTAAAGAATGGAAGTTGTATCACAAATTTATGCAAGAAGATGCTCTTGCCACCGTGGGGATGCAATCTTTACGTATATTCACAGGAGACGGTCATGGTGCCAATTTAGGGCTTAAGCAAAACCCCGTTTCAAAAGGTAAGAACGGCGGGGCAGTCCCCTTTGATTTGGCGGAATACCTTGAAATCCCCAAAGAAAGTATGAAGCCCATTGCCAACTTATTTTTAGCCTGTGTTAAAACAGGTCACTTGCAAGATGCCAATGCCAAAACGGCTGCTCGTAATGAAGCCATGAAACTGCTGAATCAATTGCTAGAGAAAAACGGAAAAGGTGTTTCTGAGCAAGTGAAGAAAGATTTGCTTATTGAAATTGAAGCATCGCCTCTACGGATTTTAGGCAAGCTCTATGGAAGTCCTGAAATTGCGGACAAGCTCCATATTCCTAATGCAAAGGGGCTAAATGCCAATAATGTTCAACGAGCCGAAACGAAGTTTGGATCGTTTATTGAAACGTTAAAACAGTATGAACATCATTTAGATGCCACAAAACCAGAAGGAAAGGCGTTCAGAAAGTCTAAGGAAATAGCGGCTGAAGATCTTCTTTCAAATATGGAAAGGTATTCTGGTAAAAAGGTTGACCCCGCAGAAAGACAAGCCCATCTTGATTATGTACGTCGTCGCTTCTTGAGTACCGAAGGTTCAGGTGGTGAATCAACCTTGGAAGAGCTTAAAAGCAAGAAGAATACTTTAAAAAGTTACTAGAAGTCATTCAACAGCAAATTGCTAATTACTAGAACTTCTGACCGACGCCGAAGCTAAAGTTCTGCTGGTAATCTTTATTAGTGGTGACCAGCGGAATGGCGTAGTCAAAGCGTAAAGGCCCCACACCCGGTATCGTTAAACGAACGCCTGCCCCAATCGAAGCCCCACTGCCCTTACGGGCAAACAAGGTGTTGACTTCACTCTTATTAAACAAGGCACCTGCATCCATAAAGCCTACAACGCGTAAGGTTTCTAAGAATGCCACATCTTTTAGCTTGCCAAAAAGTGGGAACTTGGAACGCAGTTCAACCGTCGTTAACGCTTGCCCTGAACCAATCCCTAAGCCACCTTCTTGATAGCCACGAACGGTGTAAGGTCCGCCTAGACGGAAGGCGTTAAAGTCGGGAATATCGTTAAATACGGAGGACGACAACTGACCGTTCCAACCCAAGGTCAAGCTCTTGGTGAGTTTGATGTACTTACGAAGGTTGAGGCTGGCGGTGCCATAACTGTCTGCTCCTAAGCCCAAAGTCCCCCCAACGGAAGCCGTGTTAAACCAGCCTGATGTGGGGTCGTAGCGGTTGTTACGGTTGTCAAAAGCAATCGTTGGGCCTAAGCTCACAAAGGTGCCACCTTGGGAAAGTTCTCTGGCTCGTTCGGTGGGGCTGATGTTAAAAAAGGCTAAATTGCTGTCACTACCGCCTTCACGCAATGCCACGTTTTCAACTTTTAAGCCTAAACTGGCGGAAACATTGTTATAGCGTTGAATGGCTCGGGAAATAGTGGCTCCCCCACCGATACGACGCTCCAGTGCCAAAGGCACATTGAAACTTTGAAGATCTCGACCAAATAGGTTGACGCTGAAGGCATTGTCGGTGCCTGCCAAATAAGGCGTCGACCATCCTAAGTCGATTTGATAGGTCGGGGTTCTGGCTTGGGTGCGGGTGTCTCTGCCAATAACACCTGAACCGACCCCGATTTGCGTGGTTAAGTTTTCGCCACGCCCCAAAAAGTTAGGGTCACTATAGCCGACGGATCCGAAGAACCCTGTCACCGTGTCGATTCCACCGCCTAACGAAAAGGCACCTGAGCGTTTTTCATCGATTTCAACGACCAAGTCATACTTTTCAGGATGTTTCGCACTGGGCGTTAGCACACGACGCACGTCATCAAAGGCTTGCAGGGAAAAGAACCGCTTTAAATCATCATTCATGGTCGTGTCGTTATAAACGTCGCCTGTTTTAAGTATCAAGTTCTTGGTCACCACAAAGTCTTTGGTTTTACGGTTACCCACCACTTTAATGCTGTCAATGACGCCTTCATCTACCTTAAGTACCAACGTACCTTCGGGTGTGTCACTAATATCCACCACTTTCGCCAAAATGTAGCCGTCTGTCATATATTTTTTTTCAAGTTCGGCGATACCTGCATTAAGGGCATCGATGTTTTGAGGCAAGCCGATTTGATCCGCAAAAATCTTTTCAATGGCGGCATCGGTTAAGACTTGGTTGCCCTTAATGTCAATGCCTGTGACAGGGGCGTTTTCTTCCACCGTGATGTAAATCACAATCCCGTCTTTAGTGGCTTTTGGAACCGCCTTCATTTGCTCCGTAAAATAACCAAGTTCATAGATCCGTTTTAAATCCGTTTGCAAGGCGGTTTTACTGTAGACGACGCTAGGACGTAGGGTCATCATATTCCGCAAGCGAGCTTCATCAACCAGCGTATTACCTTCAATGTACACATGATGAATCGTAATGGATTTGTCGTAGTTCGGAATATCCCCTTCAACAGAAGAGCCTTCATTCAGAGTGTTTTGAATTTCAGTAACCTTGGTTTGAGCAGAAGCCAAGGACGCATAAAAAGGTGAAGCATAGAGACAAAAAAAGGCTAGCAGAAAAACGCCATACCACCGAAGAGAGGGCATAGACCTGCGAATATGGGAGGCATTTTTGGTCTGTTGCAACGGGCTTCCCTCGAAAATAGTATATACAGTCTTAATTCTAGCATAAAAATAGGTAATGCAAGCAAAGCAGGCGTCAGCCGACCACTGATTTCACCTTGAAAGGGGACTAAAAATAGAAAGAAGACAGGGCGTTTTGTTTCTTCTAAAATGGAAAGGGTTTCTTTTAAGTTCGAGGTTATAATGATGAGTCCTTCCAAAAATGCTTCTTTAATAGAATCGTCTCAAATGTGGAAAGTGCTTGCCTTGTACCGATTTGTCAAGCTAAAGGACCTTTCTTCCCTCAAAGAAACGCTTCAAGCCCGCTGTGAGGAACTCCACATTTGTGGGACTTTATTGCTGGCTCCTGAAGGCATTAACGGCACGATTGCAGGTGAGGAATCCGCCATGGCTACTATTCTGCAAGACTTGGATGCACATTGCGGTGTAAGGCAAGGGGAAGTGAAAATCTCTTACGCCCAAGAAAAGCCGTTTAGACGTATGAAAGTCCGCCTTAAAAAAGAAATCGTGACCATGCGAACCCCCAAAGCCACGCCCGAGGAAGTGGTCGGCACTTATGTGGAAGCTCAAGACTGGAATGCGTTGTTGGAAGATCCTGATGTGTTGGTCTTGGACACTCGCAATGAGTATGAAATAACGATTGGCACGTTTAAAAACGCCGTGAATCCTCATATTTCAACCTTTACAGAATTCGTGCCTTATGTGGAAACGCAGTTGAATCCCACGCAAACGAAAAAAGTCGCCATGTTCTGCACAGGAGGCATTCGTTGTGAAAAGGCGTCAAGCTTTATGCTCAATCAAGGCTTTGAAACGGTGTATCACCTTAAAGGAGGCATTCTCAAGTATTTAGAAGACGTTCCGCCTGAAGAAAGCTTGTGGGACGGTGCCTGCTTTGTCTTTGATCGTCGTGTGGCGGTGGGTCATCATTTAGCGGAAGAGGGTTACGAAATGTGCTTTCACTGCGGATGGCCTTTATCTGAAACCGACAGAACCTTAGCGTCTTATGAAAAGGGCGTGTCCTGTTTACATTGCGTAGAAGGACTCACCCCTGAATCAGCGGCTCGTTTGCGGATGCGTCAAGAACAAAGCGAGGCAGGCTTGTTTGAGTGATTTGCCTACCTTCGCTTTAAAACACTATAAAAGAAATTTATATGGGACGAACCTGTGTGCTGGTGGCATCTTGGGTTTGAAGTTGTAACAAAGTGCCTTTGGGCAACTCGATGCCCTTGCCCGGTCTCCATAATGCATAACCGATGCCCGCCGCTGCACCAATACCTGTACCTAGAGCTGCTCCTGAACCAGCGGCTCCAAATATCGCTCCCGTAGCGGTTCCTGCCAATGCCCCGATACCTGTACCTGCCGCCGCAATTCCCACGCCTTTGGCGGCATCCACCACATAATTATTGGGACGAATCACCGAGCCTCCGTGCTTGGTTACCACAATGGCGTCCATGGCGACACGTTCACCACTGGGTTTTACAATGGTATAAAAACGTAAATCGACTTGGCCATGAATGCCAGCACGCTTAGCGGAAGACACATCCACAATCGTTCCTAAGACTTCAGAACCAGCAGGGGCAATAATAGAAGATCCCGACATCACAGGCGATTCAAGCGTCGCAGAAATGGTGTCGCCTTGCTTGGCATCTTTAGAACTCACACGATCGTTCAGACGAATCGTCAAGTACTGCTTACCAGCCACGGCAGAAACACCTGTTCGGTAGCTGGCTGAACTGGTTGAAGGGGTGTTGTAAACAGACGGATCAATGCGTCCGCCAGAGGTGGTACTGGGTTGCCAAGGTTGCACAGAACCACTGCCGCTATTGGCAGTATTCAAGGGACGCAACTGCACTAAGCCTTCCGCTTGGGCATAAAAAGGCAAAACCGTCAAATTAACAAGGGAAACCAATAAGGTAAAAGTCATCCATTGAGATAAACGCATAATCAATACTCCTAACATCTGTAGACAAAACCAATACAATCATTATTATACTTGTTATTTTAAAAAGAGAAAAGTATTTTTGAAATAATTTCCAGAAGGCTTTATTTACAGAAGATTTAAAAGCCTTGTAGAAAAGTGTAACATTTTTGTTACACTTTACCTTAGTGTGCTTGACACACTACCCCAAAGTGTTTAATATACACATATGCTTAACGTCAAATCAACACTAAGCACCTAACGAGACTTAACAAACCCCTTGCTTGGAGCAAACCCCATGACCTTCGCTCTTACACAACAACCCATCGGATCTCCCACCATCGGACCTTTTGCCCTACCTCAGTTTTCAAACAACAAGGTCGGTGCAAAAGCTCGTGTGGGTGCTAATGCGGTTGAATTTGGTGGTTCGGTTAGCACCACCGCCCCCTTGGTCAACAGTATGTTTTTGAAAAACCTTTCCCCTCAAGTGGGAACGGCTCAAAACCGCTTGAACATTATCGCTTAATTCTTTGATTCCCTCTTGTTTTTTGCTTTCCCTTTTTATTCCCCCCAAAAAACCCTTGAGCATTTGATGATATTTGAAAAAGTAGAAAGGCACTATGTGTTTGCGATGAGAAGCCCTCATCGCTTTTTTTTGTCTGGCGGATTCAAAAAAAGTAGAGTCGGTAAAAATAAAAGGCGGATCAAATCTAGCTTGAAAACGAAGAGACAACACGACATTTATTCGTTTAATTGGTATAAGATAAGCGATCCAGTTCTTCTTGACAAAAGCGGATGGCTTCAGTAACGTTGCCCTTGTATTGAGCTTCAATCGTATATTCAATGCCTGTTAAAAGCTGAAGTGATTTTTGAATATCCGCCTTATAGGTATTGTGGAACTGCCCACGTTGTTCGGCTCGCTTAAGCGTCAACACCGCTAAATCATAGATTTTCAACGGATTTTTGTCGTTGGGTTTGACCGCTCTTTCATACAAAGAAACCGCTCTTTCATAATCCTGTAATTTGGCGTTGCATAAGCCTGCCAGTAAATACGCATCGGTATTATTGGGATCATTTGCAAAAACAACCGCAAGTTTAGCTAAGGCGTCTTGATACTGCTGTTTTTTGAAAAACTGTTGAGCCATCAAAAGGTTCGCAGCACCGACTCGAATGCTTGCCATGGTGGTGGATGTGTCGTTGGTGTAGGTGGGTTTGGTCTGATACAGGCGTTTCATCGTGGCGAGATCACGACTGGTTAATTGCGTTTGCTTGAGCGATGCTTGCCAATACATAATGTCTTCTTCATTGGGACTATGCCCATGTATACCTAGGACGTGTCCAAACTCATGCACAATAGTTAAGTACAAGGTTTCGGTGTCTAAAATCTGACCTGTAGGGGTGTGTGTTGCCAAAACGAGATCTGCCAAAACAAGCTTACCACTTAGCACAATGTTCGGACTTTCGCCGATGCGGTTATGTTCAAGCATTGTTTTCCATTTCACACGAACATCCGATTGTTTTTCGGTGGCAACGAGCCGAAACTGAAAGGCTGGCTCCGCTTTTCGCCATTCGCCAATGGCTTTGATCACAAAGTTTGCATAATCAGGCATGCGTTGTTTGAATTCCGCAGGAGGCGGTTGAATATAGACATTTAAAGGCATTTTGGCGAGGTTCCAGTGAATGATATTGCCTGGTGTAATGGCATAATCAAAGTAATCGTTACTAGAAGCGGGCTTTTGTACGGTGGGCTTTGTAGCTTGCCATTGTTTCATGGCACTGCTTTGTGAAACGACATTTAAGGTTTGACTGGCGAGAGGACGCATGGCATGGTTACTGGGAAAATGAGACAATAAGACTTGTAAGCGTTTTTGAGCATTGGTTGTTTTACCTAGCTTGGCTTCAATCAAAGCGAGTGTGACTTGTGAACGGGCTTGTTCGTCAAAGGTATTGCTTTGTGCCACGGCATCTTTCGCGAGTTTTTCAGCAATGTTGACCTGCCCTTGTTGGAGGTACATTGTGGCTCGTTTAGCGAGTTCTTCGGCTTGTGTGCCTGCCACCGCAAAATGCGTGAAGAAGGGACTTATGAGGAGTAAAAGTAGTAAAAAACGCAGAAACATGGGATGCTCTTTTCGCTAAAGACGGCTATAACACTCCTTTTCGATAAAGTTCAAGGATTTCTTCAAGAACTGTTACATTTGTTAGGAAAGGTTTTCGTAAATAAATGTAACAAATTAGCATAATGTTTCTTAAAGATTTCTTTATTAGAGTGGATACTTCCTTTTTATTAAGGTTAGCGTCCGTGACCAACTTGCATTGATACTTGCTATACTAGGCCAACGATTTCGTTGGCTTTTTCTTTTTGCAGTGTTTTTATAAAAATTCGCTTCGTCATTGCCACGCTACGCTCGTAATGACGAAAGCCATTTCCGTAGAGCCTTCAATACACATCCCCATCAGTTAATGGAGGACTGTTTAGTTTTTGAGTCACTTTGCCGAAAGAGAATAAACTCCCCTAGGTGTAAGGATGGGTCATCGTGGTATTTAATCCTCTTT
This sequence comes from Vampirovibrionales bacterium, assembly GCA_947458095.1. Classification (GTDB taxonomy): domain Bacteria; phylum Cyanobacteriota; class Vampirovibrionia; order Vampirovibrionales; family JAJTHC01; genus JAJTHC01. Next base: position 20,597 of record CANGYO010000004.1, read on the forward strand.
CTTTTAAAAAACAAAGCATTCCTTCGGCAACCGTCCTGCCAAAGGAAGAGAACCCGTCCTTAGAACAGGATCTCACACAGACGTCTGCCCCTACTCAAAGCTCCGATCAAAGACCCGATCAAACGTCAATCCTGCTAAAGCAAGCTCTGCAAGATCCTCGTACTGCTTTGCCTAAGCAAGCACCTGCCCAAGCACCTGTGAAAGCAAGTACGACGGCGGCGGCTAGTCCTGCTAAATACGCCAAGCCCCAAGGTACGGAAGCCTTGCTTGCCAAGAATGCCAGTCCTCCTGCGAAAGCTTCCGTGCGGACGCGTCGCATCGGAGATATTTTGCTAGAGAAGGGCTACTTGACGTCTGCTCAAATTGAGGGGGCGTTGTCTGAATCTAAAGCCACAGGCGCCACCCTCGGTACAATTGTGACACGAGCAGGCTATGTGACTGAAGAACAATTAGGAATGTGTTTGGCTGAACTGCATGACATGGAATATATTCGAGGAAGAGACATTTATATTAAGCCTGAAGTCGCCAGCTTAATTCCAGTGAACTTCATTAAAACGCACTTGGTTTTGCCTCATCGCTTAGATGCAGAAGCAGGACGATTAGAAGTGATTATTGCTCACCCTGACAATACAAGGGTTTTAGATGATATTGCGTTGATGACTCGTTATCGCGTGGTGGCAAAGGTCTCTACAACATCAGAAATATCCCACTTAATTGATCAATTTTTCGCCACCAAATATGTGGCAGAAGAACTGATTGAAGCTTTAGAAACGGACGTCTTCCTCAATAAAGAAGAGGAACAAGAAGACATTTCCAGTATGGAAGTGAATGCTGATTCGGCACCTGTTGTACAGTTTACCAATGTGTTATTGACCGAAGCGATTGAAAAAGGGGCTTCGGATATTCACTTGGAACCCCAACCACAGCGTTTTTTGATTCGTTTTCGGATTGACGGGATTTTGAAAGAAATCCATAGCTTAAGCATTAAAATGGCTCCTGCGATTATCTCACGACTCAAAGTTATGGCGAAGTTAGATGTTTCTGAACGACGCCGTCCGCAAGATGGACGTCTTAAACATGCTTACGGTAGTACATTTGTCGATATGCGTATTAACACGATCCCCCTTTCCTTTGGGGAAAAAATGGTTATTCGTGTTTTGAAGATGAATGCGAATTCAGGGCAATTAAGTAAACTGGGGATGGAAGAAGAAAACCTAAGACGCCTAACTAAAATGATTCAGGCCCCACACGGCGTTGTGTTGGTTACAGGACCGACAGGTTCAGGAAAAACCACCACGTTGTATGCCGCCTTAAGAAATATCGCTAGCCCCGAACATAATATTTCTACGATTGAAGATCCTGTCGAATACCTTTTGGCAGGGATTAACCAAATGCAAGTGCAACCGAAGGCAGGCTTGACGTTTGCGTCTTCTTTACGAGCTTTATTGCGTCAAGATCCAGATGTCATCATGCTTGGGGAGATTCGTGATACCGAAACCCTTGAAGCCGCCCTTCAAGCCGCCATGACGGGTCACTTGGTGTTAAGTACGGTTCACTCCAATAGTTGTGCCAAAACCGTGGCACGTCTTTTGGATATGGGGGCACCTTCTTACTTGGTTTCAACATCGGTTGTGGGCATTGTGGCTCAACGTTTGGTACGTTCCTTGTGTAACAGTTGTAAAAAGTTGACCACGCCTTCAGAAGAAGATTTAGAACTGTTAGGTGAACCTAAAGCAGGTGAAGCCCCTTACCATATCTATGAAGCGGTGGGTTGTTCCCAATGTAACCATTCAGGTTACATTGGTCGACGTGGCATCCATGAAGTGTTAATGATGAATCGTGAAATTGCTCAACTCATTGATGATGGAGCCTCTTCAGTCACGATTGAAGACACGGCCATTAAGCATGGCATGAAGCTTTTGTTGGATGATGCCAAACGTTTGGTCAAGCTTGGAATAACTACTACCAAAGAAGTACGACGTACTTTAGGGCGTTAAGATGCCCTAAAGTTTCACTAAAAAGGATTTTCAAGAATGCCTGTTTTTTCTTATAAGGCCTTAACCGCAGGGAATTATTCCCCCGTGAATGCTCGTATAGAAGCAAAAGACATTCGCCATGCCAAGCAACAGCTCAGAGAAATGGGTATGTTGCCTCAAAGTTTGGAACAAGTGCAAGATCAGCGTGCTGAAGATGAACTCAAAAAGTTAATGCTCACTTTTTCCTTTGGTTTGCCTGAAAAACAATTGCTTGTGTTTGTGCAACAACTTGCCGTGGTTTTAGAAGCGGGTATTCCGTTGATTGAAGCCTTGTTTATTTTAGAACAACAAACCACCAATCCCAAGCTTCAACAAATTTTAGGCGAAGTCCGTCAAGAGGTTATGAATGGTAAGATTTTTTCGGAAGCCATGGCTCAAACGGGAGCGTTTGATCGTTTGTTTATTACTCTGCTGAAAACAGGGGAATCCACAGGGGAGTTGGACAATGCCTTGTTTTCCCTGTACGAATTAAGGGATAAAGCCTTTAAGCTTCGTGCTAAAGTGCAAAAAGCGATGACCATGCCTGCCATTTCCGCCGTTATTATTTTTGGGGTGATTATTTTGATGCTGACCTTCGTCATTCCTCAATTTAAAGACTTTTTTACCTCTCAAAAACAGGAGCTGCCCTTCATTACAACGATGATGATTACTTTAAGTAAGGTGGTTTGTGATTTTTGGTGGATAGTACTTTTGGTTTCGGGGGGCATAGGATTTTGGTTTAACAATTACCGCCAAGGGGTCGGTAAGCCTGTGGTGGATCGCCTTCTTATTCAGATCCCCGTCGTTGGCGGGTTGGTGACTCGTGTGTATACGCTACGCTTTATTTCGACCTTACATACCTTATTGGGTGGTGGCGTTATCCTGACCGAAGCCTTAGACCGAGCGTCGTCCACGATTCCAAACGTCGATTTTCAAACGGCATTTACGGCGGCCAAAGAAACCTTAATGAAGGGTGGTGCCATTTCCAAGACCCTTGAAAAAGAAGGTATTTTCCCCCCTATGGTAACGAAAATGATGGCGATTGGTGAACAAACAGGTGAATTTGAAAAAATGCTTAAAAAAGCCATTGGCTTTATGGATGAAGAAGTCGATGCCGCCATGCACGCCATGACGGAAATGATTCAACCGTTGATGACGGTTGTCGGTGGGGGGATTATTCTCTTTATGTTTGCGGCGATATATCTACCCATTTTCCAAATCGCCAAAAATGGATAAGTCTTTTCATTAAGTAATGTAACATTTCAGCACGAATACCTTCAATAAAGTGTTTATTGCTTGTGGAGCCTTTTATTTAGAGGTGTCCCTATTTTGAACGAGCAAACGATCCGTCTATACAACAATGAAAAAGGAAACTTCTAATGGCTTTAGGAATTTCAAGCATCGGCTCGGTGGGAAGCATTCCACCCCCTGTTTCGCAGTATTTTCAAAATAACGTACAGAACCCAACACAAAACTCCAATGGTGCGGTGCCTCCTGTGAATGGGATTCGCACATTTAATCCACCTAGCAATTTACAGCAGGCTCCTACGGTGGGGGCGGGTCTCGGTGGAAACGTCGGTAATACAGGCAATGCTCAAGGACAAGGCAGCGTTACGGATATGCTCGCCTTCAACAATCAGCCCACGCATACTTTTTCGATGTGGGGTCATGAGTTTTTCTTCAACCCTCAATTTCAAGACAAAACTGAAGCCGTTGATGCCAGTGGCGTAAAGGCACCAGAAGCCACAAAAGCAGGCGTTCAAGCACATGAAGATGCCCACTATGAAACGGCTCAACGATTCGGGATTAAAACAGGTCCACCCATCGTTGAAATGGAAAACGGTATGACCAGTGGTGGACATGTGAGCCTTCAAACCGAAGAATTCAACCAAGCACGAGCCTTAAAAGAAGGTAAAACCTACGTAGATGACTTTAAATATCGCATGGGTGAAGGCTTAATCGCTTCAGCCATCGCCCCTGAAAAAGCGGGATTGTCTCACGGTTATGGCGAACTTTCTGGCATGGATGGCGACTTGGGCGTCAAGTTGCTGGGTGAACAAAACTTAATGAAAGTCGCTGCTTTTGAAGCCACGAATCAAGGTCAAGCGGTTACAAAGCTTAAAGAGCCTCCGTCGCCTGCGGCACAGCAACAATTGGCAATGCTCGCCAGCCACCCCGACCTCTTGCAAGCCTTTAACAACGGCACAATCAGCTAGAATTGCGAAACAAAAGAGAGGATTGAAAAACCCTCTCTTCACGTTTTATGAAAAAATACATCGAAAGACTAAGCGTCTGTCGGGGTCTCTTCTTTAGCGATTTCTTCGGCTTCTGCTTCAGCGGTGGCTTCTTCAAGCACTTCAGCCACTTCGGCTTCTGCTTCAGCAACAGCTTCTTCAAGCACTTCAGCAACGGATTCTTCGGCAACGGCTTCAGTCGTTTCAACTTCTGTAATCACTTCAGCGACTTCCGCTTCCGCTACTTCTTCTTCCGCAACCACGTCTTCAAGAACCGCTTCTTCAGCGACTTTTTCTTTCACTTGGTTGGCTTCGCCCAAGTGTTCTTTTTTAGCTTTTTTAGGCAATTGAATCAACGAACCATCTTCAGGAGCCAATGTCGCTAAGTAAGCAACCGTTTCAGAAGGCTGAGCGCCTTTAGCGATCCACGCATTAAGGGATTCTTTGTTCAATTTCAATTCTTTCGACATGGGGTTGTAGTAACCCAATTCTTCAATGGGGCGACCGTTACGGCGATCCCGCTTGTTCATGACGACAATTCTGTAAAAAGGACTTTTTTTGCGTCCTAGGCGTTTTAAACGAATACGAACCATTTGGGTGTATTTCCTTTATAAATGTAAAAAGTGTGCATCGTGTGAATCCGTTAGAGGCTTTGAAAAAGCGTCTTGCCGATGCGACGTTTTTACCGCAGGGGCTAGGCATTCACGAGGGGGGAATATGCTCACTTTACTATAACGCATCCATTGTAAAACGCAAGGGGAGATTTCTAGTCATAAATGTATAGAGAGTCTTGTTCTTCGCATTAGATAATAGTATCATAAGCAAAGTTGCTGGTATAAAGGAATCAAAACATGGATACAAGAGAGAAAACTGATAAATACATAAGTATTCTAAGAGAAAGTTTTCATACAGTGTTTGTAAACACAGAGCAATCAGAAGATTTTTGGAAAAAAATAGAGTCGTTTTTTCAACTTGATAAAGAGAATTATGGGAAACTCTTGGATTGTTTGTATTTACTTGAAGATACTCAACTAGCAAAGAGTGACTATTATTTATACGGATTAAAAGGATCCTTTGGTGAAAAATATTTAAGATTGTATGGGTTACTGAATGCCTGCTTTCTTCAAAAAGAAGCACTCATAGTGTCTAGGGAATGCACAAAACTAGAAAAGGTGAATTTTGAGGCAGTAAAAATATTTGATTATCGAAATACTTATGCAGCACACACTCCTAACAAGAAGGGAGATAAAACTAAAAATAAAACACAACTTAAGCGTTCTTTTATTTTGTGTCGATTTTCTTTAAATGAGGAAAGGGTAAAGGGTTATTCTTCTTTCCCTAAGGATGAGACTATATATAAAGATGCTCTCTTAATTGATCTACTACAAGAATGGGATAGTACTTTGATTACTCATTTAGAAAGTATCATAGAAAAACTGTTTTCTTGTATTTCGCCTGAACAGCCTGAACTAGATAGCTTCAAGAAAAGCTTTGACATTGTAAAAGGAGGAGGGTTTTCGACAAACATCACTGACATCCCTGAAAAATTGAATATCACTATAAGTTTTTTCTAAAAAACTAAAATCTACCAGTTAGCTTTAATGCTAAACGTCAGCTCGTCATCTTTAATCAAGTCGTAGCTATCTTCAAGCTTCACGATCGCCGCTTCCACAGGAGGCAAAATCGCTTCTTGCAATAGCTTAACCATCGTTTTGAGATACTGAGCATCCACCGAAAAGTTTTGCCGATGCTCTTCTTCCGTTTCCGCAAAGTCATTATACGCCTGATAAATCACCAACTGCTCGTGATAAAAGGCATCGTTCAACAACGGTTCCGCTTCTAAAGTCTCTGAAAAGCGGTTAAAGGCGTCAGAATACCGTTCAGATGCTTCCGTCCACGAATTGGACTTGAGGATTTTCAACGTGTCAAGCTTTTGAATGGCGGTTTTGGCTTCTTCAATCGTTTCTTTTGTGTGCTTTTTAAGTGCTTTCATCGCCTCATAAAGCCGTTCGGCTTTGGTGTTCGTACTGCTTTGCTCTTGGGATGCTTCAATCCCTGCTTCGACAATGGCATCCACATCGATGCGTTCTTGCAAGTTCAAACGAGGCAACAGCTCTTCAATCGGCAAGTTTTCCATATCCTCAATTTTGGCACCGCCCACTGAACAATTGTAGACGTTAAACTCAGGAAACACGACACGGATTTTACTGCGAATGGTGTCAAAATGGTACTTAAAATGGCGGTAATCTTCTTGGGTCATAATTTGATTGCCCTGCCAATCTTCCACATAATGCAGTTCGGTCGCACGGTTATTGAGTTCTTTAGAAACCAGATATTTCCCACTTAGCTCGACTTCTTCACCTGTGGCATACACCTGCATGCCACGCAAGGCAAGGTCTTGCCCTGCTAAAATCATCGTGCGAAAACCCAAATCCACCGCCACCAAAAACATATAAAACGCTACCGTCCCGCCTGTATGATACTCATGCGTTTTTTCGTCAAACATAGTGTTCAAGTAAGTCGTGTATTGATCGTTATATTTCAGAGACGCCGCCCAACGGCTTTTGCAAGTTTGGCTCAACATAAAGGTGTCCGAACTGGGGCCTGTAATAATGTGGCTGTCCGCAAGAGGGGCTTCCAAGCCTTCCATTTGCTTGGCAGGGCCGTAATAATCCATGCCAAAGACGAAATCGGGCGTAATGCCGTGCTTTTTGAAGGCTTTAACGGCTCCGCTGACGCAACAAATGACAAGCTTGTCTCGCACGGCGTGAATATGAGGCAGCACATCGTTTAAAGAAGGCCCTGCTCCGCACATTAAGGCGGTTTTACCTTCAAAGGCATCACGCAAGTGCGTGACCGAATGCATGGTGGGTAGAAACGACGTGTTTTGAAGGAAGACATCCGTCCACAAACGGCTACGCCCTTGCAAGAGCTTGGCGTTACGCACGGCATTGTCCGCATGGAGCTTGAGCTTTTCCACCACAGGCTTGAGCCTTTCCCCAAAGGCGTGAATCATCCCTGGCAACATCATCATCCCGATGCCGTCGCCTTGCACGAGGTGCGTTTCCACATACTGCCACAAAGGTTCAGAATCGGTAAAAAGCAAAATGCTTTCATGGGCGAGTTCTTCGGCTAAATTGATATTGCTTAGCGTAAAATACAATAAATCGAGATCTTTTTCATAAATCACGACTTTGGCTTGACTGTTTTTGGCTCGCACCGCTTGCACCAAGGGTTTCAGCACGTAGCCCAAGCCCAAACCAAAGACGATGTTAATGGAATGCTTGCCGTAACAGACTTGATCTTCAACCAGTGCTTCCGCTTCCGCAACGGCACCGTTCATGCTATGCAAGGGGATTTTGTCGTTGTATAAAATCGTCAAATCTTTGACGTTGGTTTCATAAATGTGGATATTTTCGGCGGACGCTTTTTCGGCGTGATTACGAATATGTTTAGCGGAATTGGCGTTATAGCCTTTTACGTCTTTAAATAAGGCGTTTAAATTGCTTTCTAAAAAAGTGGTCATGGGGACTTCCCTTCTTCTCTCTTTTTTTACAAGTCTTGCGAGCGGTCTTGTTGCTTCAAACGACTCAACGGGTTCAACGGATTCAATCGCTTACGGGGTGCCAATGGCTTGGGTGAAAAAACCGTCTTTTCTAAATCAGTACCTTCGCAAAGCGTGCTTTCAATTCTAAGTTGAGCGTCCAACAAGGCTTCGGCGACTTGAAAATCAGGGGCGGTGTCAACATCGATTGAACGTTGCCACGGCATTTCATACGCCAGAACCGTGCCTAAATCCCACAAGCTAAAACCCACAGGCTTTTGAAGCAGGGCAAGCGTCGGCACGATGTAAAAGGCTCCGTTGGGGGTGACGTAGGTGTTTTCAGCGTCATCGTGCAGGTGAAGATTCGCTGGCTTTACGTCGTTTTGCGTCTTTTTTAACAACCACGACACGGGCTTACTAGGCGGACACACACTCAACAAGCCTGTTGAGCGAAGGTTTTCGGTGTAACTTTCTAAGTCTTCTAAGGCTTTTTGGAAATCGACCGTTTGCACCAAGGGGCTGGTGCATTGGCACAGCATCACCCAATCGGGGAGTGCTTCAAAGCTTTGAGCCTGCCATTCTTGCAGGAAATACGCCAAGCTGTCAAAGCTGGATGTCTGTGCATCGCTGACGGCAGGGGGGCGTTGGAAAGGCGGGATTTCTATTTTAGGATGTGAGCCTTTGGCAAGATCCAAAAGGGCGTCATCATCGCTGAAGAGGAAGCGTCGTTCGATGCCCTCAGCGTCTTCAAGGGCATCAAAATACCACGATGCCATTGGGCGGTTACACAAGGGGAGCATCGCTTTATTCGGCAGGCGTTGGGAGCCTGCTCGTGCCAAGACCACTGCCCACACTCGGGGGGGAGTTGTTTTTGAGAAGGTGGACTTAGGCATAAGGGGGGTTCTTTCAAGATAGCAGAATGTCTAATTAAGCTTTTTTTAGTTTAGCATGGCACGACGATCGTCGGTGATCTTCGCTTCAAGATTGCCCTATGTGATTGAGTCGAGGGGAAAGAGCCAGTCATCCTGAACGCATGTGAAGGATCTCCCCAAACGGAGGGGAGGAGATGTTTCGTTACACTCAACATGACGGCGTAATTAGTTAAACCTCTCGGGTTTCGGTAGCTTTTTGTAAGGGGTTTTCACCCTTCATTTGCCACGCAAACATCAGAATTTCCGCCACGGCTTGATACAAATCAGGCGGGATGTCTTGGTTGACGTCCACCACACGATAGAGCGTCCGAGCCAGCACAGGGTTTTCCACAATCGGGATGCCATGCTCTCTCGCCACCGCTTTAATGCGTTCGGCGAAATGTTCCGCTCCTTTGGCGACGACTAACGGGGCTTCCATTTCTTTGGGCTTGTACTTCAACGCCACCGCCACATGAATGGGGTTCGTCGTAATCACATCCGCCGTGGGGACGGCTTCAAGCTGGCGTTGCATCATCATTTGCATCCGCTTTTGTTTCAGCATGTGCTTGACCATGGGGTCGCCTTCACTTTGCTTGTATTCGTCTTTCACTTCTTTCAGCGACATTTTTTGATCGTTCATAAACTTGGTGCGTTGGTAAAGGTAATCTCCAAACCCGATGATGATGAAAAACATAATGGCGAGAAAGATAAAATCTTGCAAGATTTTGCCGACCAAAAACAGGATGATCATGGGCGTGTCGCTGTGCATGCTGTTGATCATTTCAGGCAGGTGCTTCATAAAGGAGTTGTAGCCCATATAAAAGAGGATGCCAATCTTCAGCAAGTTTTTCGCCAGTTCAATGACGGTTCGTTTGGAAAAAATCCCTTTTAAGCCGTTGACAGGGTTGAGTTTGTCCAACTTGGGCGTAATGGACTTTAAGGCAAAGAGAGGACCCACTTGCAAAAAATCGGCGAAAAAAGCGATCATAAAAGCCAAGCCTAAAAACGGCAAGCTCGGCAGTACCAAGCCTTTAATCGAATGTAGAATCATGAACATGGTTCCCATATCATCCAAGTGTTTTTGAGGAATGAGATCAAAAAAGACGATGAACATTTCGCACACGGCTTTAAACACAAAGGGCGACAACGCCAGCAATAAAATAAACATAATCGCCAAAAATACGCCAGCGGAAAGGTCTCGGCTTTTAATGACCTGCCCTGATTCTCTCAAGCGTTGGAGCTTCTGCTGGGACGCTTCAAAGGATTTGTCTTCATCACCCATCGAGGTTCTGCCTTTTAGATTGACTTTTGTATCTTTATATTATCATGCTAAACTATTTATAGAAAGCTCTGCGAAAGTGGTTTTCGTCATCCTAAGTGAAACGAAGGATCACCCTAGTCTTTGCGGTTTCCATTTTGGGAGATTGCCACGCTACGCTCGCAATGACGGTATGTTTTCAGACTTCCGCAAAGCCTTTTATAGAATTAAGGACACGGTTGTGAACATTTTATTAGATACTTACATTTTCACCAAACACGCAGGGGGCATGGCAAAAGTCACCGCATTTTTGTATGAAGAAGTCCTAAAGCTCCTGCCCAATAGCGTCCGTGGTGTTAGTCAGCTCACCCTAAAAGAAGGGAGCCTCCCTGAAGGGATATGCAATACGATCTTGCCCCTGCCTTTGGGGCGTGAAACTTGGCGTAGCCTGGTTTTGCCGATCTATAGTCGTTTAGCGTCGCCGTCTGTTTTACACTTTCCTGCCAACGGATTGATCCCTGTGGGCTTGCCTCGTTCCACTAAAGTCGTCACAACCCTGCACGACGTCTTACAGCTGGATATGGACGACTTTTACCGCCCTGAAGATGTTGCCAAAAGAGACGCCTATGTGAAGCGTTTGATGAATGATTTAAGTCGCACCGATGTACTCGTCACGGTGTCGGACTATTCCAAGCAACGCATTTTGCATCATTTCCCTAATTTAGCTTTAGATCCTATTGTCATTCCCAATGCGACGACGCTGACTCGTCCCCATGGCTTAAAGGCCTTGTCTTTAGAAGACTTAGCCGATAAAAATACGCCGTATTTTTTGTACACAGGGCGTTACGAAAAACGAAAAGGGCTGGAATGGTTGCTCGATGCCTTCTTGGCGGGGCATCAAGCAGGGACGCTAAAAAGTCGCCTACTGCTCACAGGCGAATCCGCCTTTATCAGCGAGGCGTTTACGGCACAACTCAACGTCGCCAAAGCCCTAGGCATTGTGGAAGAGCTGGGTTATGTGGATGACGACACGCTCATTACGCTAATGAATGAAGCGGTGGCGTTGGTGTATCCGTCTTTTGCCGAAGGCTTTGGGTTGCCTCCGTTAGAAGCGATGAACCTGTTCTGCCCTGTGATTACCACGGCGTTAACGGCGTTGCCCTTTACCTGTGGAAACGCCGTGTACTATGTGGATCCTCAAGCACCGTCGTCGTTGCTGGTGGCGATGCAACGCTTGGAAAGCGAGGCATCGTTGCGAGCGGAACTCATCGATTTGGGGCTTGAGCAGGTCAAGCAGTTTAGTTGGCGACGCAGTGCGGAAGCTTTTTTGGACGCTATCGTGTTTTAGAGAGTTCAATAGTGGCTTTGTCTCCGCTCCTGATTTTAGGAGAGGGGGCAGGACTTTCTTCATACCACCCCAAAAAAAGGCCTGGTCTGTATCAGACCAGGCGACTCTCTCTCTCTTAATATAGTGTTTTAAAGAGTTTTCCGTACAGTAGGCTAGACGAGAAGCCTAGATTATTTTGTGAAGAAGTGTAGATAGACCTACATGACTGAACAAAATAATCGTAGCGACAAAGTATAGACACTGTAGGGGAAATTATTTAAAATACTATAGGTAAACAAAAAGGTGGGTTTATTCGTAAACTTACATGTCGTTGAACAAGCGTTCTAAATACTGATTAATCTCTTCAGTATCCAATTCTTGTGTCATTAAATTACTGGCTTTGGCACAGGTAAAGGCTAAAGCGGCTTCGCTAAACTGTTCTTGTTGGGAAAGAAGGCGTCCACGGTTGAAGTGAGCCATCGCATAATGCGGATTCTGTGCCACCGCTTCTAGAAAGTGATACAATGCCTTGGCTTGCTGGTTGAGGTCATCAAAATAAATACAGCCCAAGTTATTGTGAGCCACCGCATTGTCAGGATCTAGAATCAAGGCTTGTTTGTAGTAGTAAACCGCTTGTTGAATGGCGTTGGCTTGCCAAGCCGTGTACGCCAAGTTCACCACACATTGCGGATTCTTGGCGCCTTCGTGGGTCAAGGCGAGTTGGCATAATGCCATGGCTAAATCGTGCTGTTCTAAGGTATTGGCGAGCTTGGCAAGATGGCTCAAGGTGGCGGGGGTCATCTTGTGTTCTTGTTCGATTTTTAAGAGCAAGGCGATTTCAGCACTTAAAAAGGCGCCGTATTCTTCGTATTTAAATTGAGACGAACTTTCAATAAACACAGGACTTTCTAAAAAGCTGGCAATCACAAAGGCGATTTTACGCTTGCTTTCTTGCTTTTGAGCATACACATAAGCGAGCAAATACCGTTCGATCGCCGCAAAAGCATTGCCTTCTTCCGCATACGTCAAGCCGAGTTCCAGTTGAGCCATCGACAAAGACGGCATAAGCGTCACGGTTCTTTCAAGGGCATGCTTGGCTTTGTCATGGGCTTCTAACATGCCGTACACATGTGAAAGTTCGTACCACAACAAGGGTTGAGATGGCAAACGGCGAATGGCTCGTTTTAATCGCACCAAGGCGGACGACCATTCTAAGTGGCTGACTTCCAGTTGAGCGGCATGGATCACAATACTGCTAAGGTACACCGATTTTTGAATCTCTGAACATTGTGCCAAGATTTTAGACACAGGCGCCTTCAAGCTTTCACTGGCAAATAGCTGTAAAATTTCCATCGTGCTTTGCAAGCATTTCCAAAACCCTTGAGGGCTAGAATGCGTCATTAAATTGCCCAAGTGGGCAAGGGTCAGTGCGTTTTTTTTCCACGTAATTTGGAAGGTATCCAAGCCTAAATAGGGGGAACCTTCTTCATAAACCAAACGTTGCAAGTTTTGGTGATGCTGTTCTAAGTGGTGAAAGCGTTTCGGGATCTTGGCTTGATCCAAATACCCTTGAGCCAAGGCATAATGCCCCGCCAGCGTATGGATATGAGCCAAGCTTAATTGTACGACCCAGTCTAAGGCAAGGGCTTGAGCGGTGTGAGTCTCTTCTTTTAGATTGAGGGCTTTGTACGCATGATGTTGACCCTTGAAGGTTTCACCGTTTAGGGTAAAATACAGGGACAAAACGGCGTCCTGCTGCCAAGTACCGTACCATTGTTCGTTAATTTGGCTTAAAGTGTTTTGAGCGACGTCGTGTTTGGGATGCAATTCCCATTGAGAGACTAAGCCGTCGAGGTGATTTAAAAGGGCTTCAAGCAAGTGGATTTGAGGTTCACAAACAGGGGTACTGGGCTGAAGAAAGAGTTGTTCAAGCTGGTGGACGTTCATGGATTGTGACATCGACACGGGAGCCTCCTGTTAAAGGGCATGCTACGCTTGCCCTAACGTTGGGCGGTGGTCTATGCCTCCTACAAATGGAGTATCGAACAAGGCTCACTTTTTCTACAAGGGGTGTTACATTCTGTTACGGTTCACCCTTTTAGCGAAGCAAGGGGCGTATTTCTGACACACGAAACCTGCTTTTTCGACACACAAAACCCACAGTTCTGACACACACTTTGAAGGGAAAACGGCTTTTGTCATGTTGAGTGGAGCGAAACATCCCCTCCCAACGGAGTCGGAGGTGGGGGGAGATCCTTCGCATACGTTCAGGATGACGTCATTGGGTACTGTTTTCAAGGAGCCACTCTTTTTCAGTATGCCCTATTTTGAATGCGTTTAATAGTGTCTAAAACCCACGATTTTGAGTTTTGTAACCGTTTCTAACCTAGCCGTTCCAAGGGCGTTGAGGATGCCCCTCATACAACGCTTTGGGACGAATCAAGCGGTTATTCGCCAATTGTTCCACCACATGAGCCGTCCACCCTGCGGAACGACCGATCGCAAAAATCGGCGTATACACTTCGGTCGGAATGTTCATCATGTAATACAAATACGCAATCGGGTAGTCCACATTCGGGAAAAGTCCCTTTTTCTCAGTCATCAACGCTTCTAAGCGATCCGCAATGGCGGGCCAAGGCGAGTTGGCTCCTTTGGCTTCGACAAATTCCGTACGCATTTCACGCAATAATCTCGCACGAGGATCCCCGTTTTTATAGGCACGATGCCCAAAGCCCATGATTTTACGCTTTTCAGCCAAGGCTTTTTCAAGCCACGCATCGACATTTTCAGGGCTAGCCACTTCTAAGAAAGTCAACATGGCTTGCTCGTTGGCTCCGCCATGTAAAGGCCCTTTCAAGGCACCAATGGCGGCAACCACGCCTGAATGAATATCGCTCAAGGTGGATGTCGTCACTCTCGCACTAAAGGTGGATGCATTAAAGCTATGCTCGGCATAAATCACCAAGGTGGCGTTAAAGACTTTCGCCGTAAGGGCATCAGGCTTTTGACCTTGCAACATATATAAGGTATGTTCCGCATGGGTGAGTTCAGTCCCCAAAACCTTAGGCAAAGGTGTGCCTGCTTTGGCGTGAGAAAAAGCAGCGGTCAAAGCGGGCATTTTGGCGATGATACGAATGGCTTTACGCAGATTACTTTCGTTGGTATGCACGTTCTTTTCAGGATCGTAAAGGGCTTCAAGGGCAAGGCCTGCTTTAAGGGCATCCATGGGGTGAGCATCCTGTGGAAAACCTGCGATGATGCTGGCAACTTCGGGGCGAATCCCGCGTTCAGCAACCAAAGTTTGTGTGAAGAGATCCAGCTCATTCGGTGTTGGCAATTCGCCGTACAATAAGAGGTAAGCGGTTTGTTCAAAGCTGGCGTGTTGCATCAAATCTTGAATATCATACCCACGATATAACAAGGTTTGCGTTTCAGGGTTAATCGTACAAATCTTCGTCGTTCCAGCAATAACGCCTTCAAGACCGGGGGAATATGCTACGGTGGCTGCGTTCATGGAACGGCTCCTTCTCATTGAATAAATAAAATTGGTTTAAGCGGGGAAGTGAGGTTTTTAATCATTCACTATCTTCATTAGTATAACTTAAAAAAACAAAAAGTCATCACACGCAAGAAGAATCTCCTTAGGCGAGTAAAAAGATTTGACCTCCGCCGTAAATGGGTTTTTCATTATGGTAGCCAATAAACATAGGCTGTTCAAGAGGTTTATTTTCGCCCATGTTGCGGGTTTTGCCCAAGCTAGAAACTTCGCTCGACATTAAAAACGGGTTGCTTTTGCCGATGCCTGAAAGTCCTCCCAAGGCGGGGCTGGGGAAATTCGGCAGGTTGGGGCGAGTTACTTGTGACGACAAAGGGGCTTCTACAGCCACCAAGCCTTGTGCAAAGCCGTCTTGCTGACCTTTTTGGGCTTGAAAGCGTTGGTTAATGGAAGATTGTTTGAAGAGGGTGTTTTGAATGCTGTCGAGCAATCCCATGGGGTGGACCTTATGGTTCTAGGACATTTTGTTTAGTATGACGGCTTTTGGGTGTGAACGCATCCCCTTTAAGGCAGGACTTCCTTTGAATACATGAGGTTTTTTCAAAAAAGAGGTTTCGTGTGTCGAGAATATAGTGTTTTATATATAGAAAGATCTGCAAAAGGGGTTTTTGTCATTGCGAGCGTAGCGTGGCAATCTGTAAAAACGCCGCAGGTGATGAACAGATTGCTTCGTTTCACTCGCAATGACGGTGTATTTTTCGACTTTCGCAGAGCTTTCTATAGTATCCGCTAGATAAAACAGTCTACTCTAGGAACCTAGACTCGCAGATGTGTGAAATCTACAGTGGGTTGTTCCCACGGTAATTTAAGCAAAAGCCCTTCTAAGGGAAGCCCTGTTTGTTGTTCAAGCAACGCCCACGCTTGCCATGCTAAACCTAAGTTTAGTAAGTAATCCAACTGAATGGCTTGGCAGGCTTGACGAGCCAAAATCACATTAGCCAGACCTGTTTTCCCATATCGATAGCCTAAGTCTGCCAACCGCAAGACTTCTTGCGATTGAGGCAAAAGGTTTTCTCGGTAGTTGTCTAAAACCCGTTGTTGTGTGGCAATTCCTGTAATGGCTTGTTGAATACTATTTTTAATCGAAAACGTTAAGGCTTCCACAGACTTTTCATCGGTGCTGAGTTGGGCTTTGGCTTTGCCAATTTCTTCTTCTTGATTATCAAATACGGGAAGTGGCACATTGAGGGTCACATAACCGCCCAAAAAGGTGCCTTTTTCATTGGCGGTTGGATTCGACGTGGACAACGGAGACAAGGTATTGACGAATAAGACGCCTCCCCCCACTTGAGCGTCAGGAATGCGTTTTATTTTTTCGGATTTTAGCTGTAAACGACTTGCATCCACTTGCTTTAACGCCACCTTAAGTTCTTGCCGTTGGGTCAAGCCTTCATTTTGAAGTGAGAGAATCAGTGCCTCTTCTTTGGCTTGGGGTAGAAAACTCTTCCACTGAGGAATATGCTCTAATAAAGCAAGGCTCCCTGCGGACAAAGGCAAGCGACTGGGGTCTTCTTCTCCCACAAAATAAGCCAGCTTCAAACGGTTTTGAGCCAGCTGTCCTTCTAACTGAATACGCTGAGGAAACAACTGCGAACGAACCAAGCGTGCTTGCAACAAGTCCGCTTCAGGGGAACTGCCTGCTTTGACGCGGACTTCTGCAATACGAATGAGCTGATTCACCGAGACGAATTGTTTTTCAAGCTGAGCGGTTTGGCTCACGGTCGCCAAGTATTCTAGGTATGCCAAGCGTAAATTACTTCGCAATAACCACAAGGCTTGTTGAAGTCCCGTTTTTTCTTTTTCTAAAATGGTTTTGGCTATAAGGGTTCTTAATTTACGTTTAGGCCCGAGTTCAAAGGTTTGCGTCAAGCCCACTTGGTTGGGGTTGCCCAAAACAGACGTTTGACGTCCCCAGCCCCAATAAGTATTCAGACTAGGGTTCGGAATCGTCGCCGCAATACCGATGTCTTCTTGGGTCACCTTAAGGGTTTCTTGAAGGACTTTAACATCATGATTTTGTTTAATGGCAAGTTGATACAGCTGTTCAAAGCTTGAAGCATGAGCATCGAAGGTTTGAGCGTCTGCCGTATGTTGAGAAAAGCCTTGAAGTAAAAGGGTGAAGATAAAAAAGTAGACAAAGAAAGTATATTTCACAATAGGCACCTTAAAATACGAACATCATAACCATTCTATAGCCACCTGCAAGCAAGGCTATCTAGTGTTTTAAAGAGTTTTCCGTACTTAGGCTAGACGAGGAGCCTAGATTATTTTGTGAAGAAGTGTAGATAGACCTACATGACTGAACAAAATAATCGTAGCGACAAAGTATAAGCACTGTAGGGGAAACTCTTTAAAACACTATATCAAAAGGATACGAGTTGCTTCTCTCGCTTTCTATTCTACCACACGAAAGTCAACAGAACGTTTGAAAATCATCTTTTCTCATAGATATAGCCGTCTTGATCATTTTCTACAGAGTTTTTTAAAATAAACTGTTACAATTTTTACAGTTCAGGCAATTGTAAGATTATTTTTATCTTTATTAAAGCACAGAGGAGATTATT
This sequence comes from Vampirovibrionales bacterium, assembly GCA_947458095.1. GTDB lineage: Bacteria > Cyanobacteriota > Vampirovibrionia > Vampirovibrionales > JAJTHC01 > JAJTHC01. The sequence continues at coordinate 38,006 of CANGYO010000004.1, forward strand.
CCTCCCCCCCACTCCTATTCACCACATGTATTTGCCCCCCTTGTTTCAGAAACGGGTGTAATCCAAAACGTTTAGAGATACTTACACCTTCCCGATGACGTTCATTGTTTTACGGATCTGCTTCCTTTGTGTTGCGTAAAACGCCTCCTCTTCCTCCTACTCCTACTCCTACTCCCTGTTCGCTCCTTATTAATACCTGTTCACCCCTTAAGAAAAAAAGAGAAAATAAATACCATTATGGCTTTAACTGAACCCCAAATCTCGTCTTTATTAGGTTACATTGCTGAACCCATTCAAAACAAAGTTTCTGATAAAAATCAGGCGGACTTAAAAGCAATTATGCTCGTCTTCAAAGAAATTGATGCTCAAAGAAGCTTGCAAATGCCTTCTTGCATCGAACAACGCTGGATTGATTTCTTGCCTTGGCATTCGTTTAACTAAAAGCGTTTAACCTTTTTGTGTATCTTTGTGTAACAGAATAAAACAATTCTCAATAACATAGGTGTCAAAAAATACCTAGCCTTGCAAGACAACTTAAGTATTGATATTCTAAGAAATACACGTCTGATTAAATCATTCTAATCGTATCAAACAGTCAAAGAGAACCCCTCCCCTATGGTTCGTCAAACCTTGAAGAACACCTACCATACGAGTTCACTGTACTTGCTGAAGTTTTTAGCATTTTTAGAAGTGAACGCACTCAAACGTGCTGAATTGCAGGGGTTCTTTGAGCAGGATGCCGACTGCCTTTCGCCCCTTTCAACCGATACCTTGCGTTTGTATGCCAATGCACTTGAAGACATCGGTTGCGTGATTCATCGCCCTGATAAAACCAATGATTTTCAATACAAACTGGAGTATTCCCCTTTTTACGTACAACTTTCTTCGGAAGAATGGCAATTGCTTTTGCATAGTTTAGACAGTAAATTGCGAACGTCTCACATCCCTAGTTTTGTGCGTGTTTATGAAATGGCAGAACATTTACTGTCGCAAAAGTTTTTGAGTCTTCAGGTCAAGCAAGAATTACAAAATGTGTTAAACCGTTATATTCAACCGTTTCAACTCAAAAATCTCAAGCTTTTGGAACGCTCAGCGGAGTTGAATACGTGGTTCTTGGTTCAATATCAAGGTAAAGAATCGGTCTATGAATGGCAGGTTTTGCATGACACCTTAATTTTAGACAACCGTCGTTTGTATTGGTTGTGTTATCAAGTCAGTCCGCAGACAGGGGATATTTTTCCCTTGATGTTGCGTGTGGACAGATGCCGTAACCTATTCCCCATCCCTAAGCTAAAGTCAGACGCTTATGAGCCGACGCATCGTCGTATTTTAAGTTATATTGACACGGAACCCGAATTAAGTTGTGCCGTTGTTCTGCCAAAGGGTATTAATTTTATTTCGCCTCGCTTACGAGGAGAACGGCTCTTGTTTTTAAGTGAAGAAGCTCAAGACGCTTTACCGTTTTGGCAAGAGATTCAAGCGTTTTATGGTGTTGAAACTTATGCCATTCAATACACGGTTAAAACCACACATCTTTTTTATTTAATACAGTGCCTAAAAGCCTCAGGAGGCTTTTTAATTCCTTTAACATCCGCTTTTTCAGAAGCCTTTGAAAGCAGTCAAGAAAGAAAAAAGCCCGAAAAAGACATCCATGAAAGGGTATTAAGCCTATGACTTTTTCAGGCATCTCAGATCCCTTTAAACAAGCCGCCAGTCTTCCGCTCCCTTCGGATTTACATGCAACGGCTAAGCGTGTTCTAAGTATTGTCTTAATTTTATTAGAACAGCTCAAGGTAGAAGAATCGGTGTTAATGGCACGCTTAAGCCCTGAAGGTGAAGAGCCTGTGCCTTATAACACCTTACGAAAATATATTCGTACCTTGCGTTATGCGGGTTTTGACATTGTGCGAAAACGCCTAGACGGGGCTATTTTCTACTTATTAAACGACACAAAGTTTCACTTGGATTTAAGCGTTCAACATGCTCAAGGCTTTGAAGAATGGGTGACGTCTCTTTCTAAATCAAGCTTGCTTTACCGTAAGTTGATGCTGTTGGTGTCGCCTCCGTTTCGTATGGGGTTTTGGGATCCTAACTTTGCTTATCAACAACCCTCTTCGCCCACGTTGTTTGAAGGAAAAGAACATTTAAAGCTTTTACAAGAAGCCATTGCGTCTAAAGAGCTTTTAGAGTTCCAGTTGTACAACGATGTACAGAGTCAAACGCAAATTTCAACGTTTTGGGCAAGACCGTATGCCCTAAGCCCCTTTCGTCAAAGAGATGCCGTTATTTCTGCGATTCACCCATATAACCGTCAAATCTTTCATCTTAAACTGAGTAATCTACGTCAGTTGCGTCCCGCATCTAGGCAGTGGTTGACGTCAGATTGGCTTAAGCCTGTGAACTACCAATTAACGTTGATGCCTCATTTTGCCAAGCGTTATGAAATCAAGCCCCATGAAACACGATTGGGACTTACGGCGTTGGGGGAAACCTGTATACAGGTTTCAAAGGAATTACAGTACAAGGCCCTCTCTCGATGCGTGAAATATGATACACTGGTACAAGTGCGTTCAGAAGAGACGTTAAATCAAAAGCTTCAAGCCTTTCAGGACTTGCAGGCTTGCATTTTTAAAGAAAGTAAGGTGCCTTCCCCTTAGAAGGTACTTCTTAAGGCGAAGGAAACATCCATTATGCAATCGTATGTCATGCTAATTAGCTTAGGAAGTTCAGCCGTCATCTATGGTGTGGTGTATTGGCAATTACGATGTTCCTTTTTTAATTTGCTAGGGACTGCGTTTCGTAAAAAAGCCGCTTTGGCGTCTTCAACGCTTGGTGAATCCTCCATTCCAGACCAATCAGAAGCAGTAGAACAGTTTCAACGAGACAACGCTCATTTGGAAGAGCACGGGTATTTAAGGCTTTTGAATGTCGTGTATTTTCTTTTTGTCGTCAATGGCTTGGTAAATGTGGCGAAAAAAATCACTTCGTTACAAATTAAAGATTTTACTCAAGCAATTCAGATTTGGGCCGATATAACCAGTGGTCAACTCTTTTGGCTAGGATGCTTTGCTGTTTTGTATGTGATTGCCCTATTGGTGATTAAAGACCGCTTGCAAGATTCATACAGCTCCTTAAGTAGAACGGATTCACCCCAACCTTGGTAAACCGCTATCAACACAAGGGAAATAGACGATGAACCTGCCTTGCCTTAATCACTTTACAAGAGCCTTCACCCTGTCTGAAATCCTGATTATTTTAGGGATTATGGGAGTGCTGAGTGCGATTACGCTACCGTCTTTTTTTGAAAATCAAACGCGAAACAACTGTGCTTATGTCATTAAATCGAGCATTTTAGCGTCTAATAGCCTTTTAGAAGATGCCTTTGCCTTTGGTCGCACCAACTTAATGAATGAAGCCGTTGAGCGATTAACGACCATTCGTAATTGTTCCACGGTTGTGACCACAGATCCACAGACAAATATAACAACCACGACAGGCTTGTCGGCTACAGCAGGAGGGTGCTGGAATACCACATCGCAACAAGCTTTACCGACGGGTGTGGCAAATGCAGGCGTATTACTGAAAAATAATGCGGTTATTTTAGGGTTTAAACCCGCCGTATTATCAACAGATGAGCTTATTCGTTTTATTATTGACGCCAATGGGGTGGCGGGTCCTAATTCGGTAGGGGTGGATCAAATCAATTTGGTGACGTGTACGACCACGGCATTTTGTCAATCAAACGCCACCATGCAAACGCTTTCAGCACAAGGTTACAAGGTCGTTCCTGGGCAACTTTTACCTGCCAGTGTTTCAGATCTAGAGTCTGTAGCACTTTATGACCGAGTCTTTGACAGCATTTAATACCTAATTAAACGATTAAATAGGGTCTGGCGTCTTCGTTGTCGCTCGGGTTCTCGATGTGCTTATGGTCGTTTGTGTACACCTCACACATCTGCGAGTCTAGGCTCCTATAGTGTTCGATAGATGAAACAGGCTATGAGGCTATTCACTCGTTTAAATGGTATCAGTCGTTTAATGGGTATAAATGGTATAAAAATAGCACCCCAAGCTAACAACAATGAGTCTTCATCAGAATAGACCGTAATTGTTATAGGATGCTATTTCAAGCAATTCAAAAGCCTTGAACGAGGAAAAGACTAGGAAATCGTGCCTGCGTTGTGTGCCTGCATGAGATCAGGGTGATACCCAAAGGCGGCTTTTTGTTGTTTAGCAGCCAATGCTTTAGAGAGGGCGGGTCGTTGAGACTCCACTTGTGACGCTTTGGCTAAGTTGGCACGACCAATGGCAGCGACATTACGGTCGGCTCCAGACATCTGCCCGTAGCCACCAATACCAGCCCCTTCAGGTGCGTGAGCAGAACTCACTAACCCTTCGCTTTGACGCTTAAAGGTAGACAAATAACTGGGGTTCATCATCGCTTGTTGAACATCTAACTGAGGCACTGAAAGGCTCACATGCCCTGCAACGGTTAAGCCGTCTTGCGTTTCAAGCACAGGGCCTGATGTGGAAAGCCCTGCGGCTTTGGCTTTACTGTCATGGGCTCTTTCGTGAGCCAAAACACCCTGACGAGAATGTTCTGCAGCGGTGACACCACTGCTATTTTTAAACTGAGATTTCGGCGTGCCTTCAGCCCCTGTAAAGGTATTGCCAAACATGGTGAGGCGATACTGCCTTTGTTGGGCTTTTTGAGGCCCTGCTTTAAGTGATTTGTTTTGATTGAGAGGGGTTAAGCCACCTGACAATCCTGAAGAAGCGGAAAGAGCCATGAGATATTTTCCTTAACACATCTACTTTTAGGGGGGTAAATGAAAAACGACATTACGAAAAGGACATTTCCTTTACCCACTAATTCTACCTAAACTGTAGTAGATTGGCAAGTACTTATTTAAAAAACGTTACATATAGTGTTTCATAGTGTTTTAAAGAGTTTTCCGTACAGTAGGCTAGACGAGGAGCCTAGATTGTTTTGTGAAGAAGTGTAGATAGACCTACATGACTGAACAAAATAATCGTAGCGACAAAGTATAGGCACTGTAGGGGAAATTATTTAAAATACTATA